>NZ_JBHYRN010000018.1:0-136543 GCF_042749305.1 Nocardia sp. NPDC058705
CTCGGTCACCGTCACGCAACACCAGAGGGGTAGCTCGCACGTACCGATTCAATCAGATCGTTTACTGTCCAACAACTTTGGAATCATCCCACTAGGCGCGGGCAGCTGTCAGAGGCTCGCTGACGGCCCCGACGGCCCCCAGTTCCCGACACCACGCCGCAAACAACTCCTACACGGGTGACGATCTGCACACTTCACGCAAAATCATCATTTAGCAGCCTCAACTTGACCCCGATTGATTGAAAAATCGCAAGATTCCTGCGACAATGCGGTCATGACCGACGACAAGGAAACGAAGGCCATGAGCATGTTGGTCGCCTTCCGAGCCACGAATGTGCGGTCGTTCCGTGACTCGATGGAGTTCTCGATGGAGGCTACCGCGCTCGCCGAACCGGAGGTGCCACGAGAGGTCCCATGGCGACTGGGGGGTCGAACACGTGTTCGCCTATTGCCTGCCGCTGGCATCTTTGGCGCAAACGCGTCGGGGAAGACCAACCTACTACGCGCAATGGACGATATGCGACGGCTCGTGCAAACCTCATTTGGATCGGGCAGCCCGCGGCGTAAGCGAACACGCCGAGTTCATCGACACTCATTCAAGCTGGATCCCAACTGGGCAGAAACACCATCCAAGTTTGAAATCGAGGTAATTATTGATGGAATTCGGCACGAATACGGGTTTGAAGTTGATGACTACGAGGTTCTGTCCGAGCACGCAGTCAACTACCCAAACGGCCGCGCAGTAACGATATTCTCCCGGAAAGGGCGAGAATTCCATTTCACCGAAAGCATGGACGCGCAAGCCAATCAATTCAAAAAACTAACACGAATCGACACGCTATTTCTCTCGGTGGCAGGCGCCCTTGAAGTTCCCGAATTGGCCCCACTGAATGAATGGTTCGACAACAATCTTGATTTCTGTGCAGCCTCCAGCCGAGAAGCTCGATGGAACTACACGGCGCAAATGCTTGACGATCCGGTGCTGCGTGAAAAAGTTCTCGAACTAATTCGAATCGCCGATCTAGGAATCACAGATATAACAACGCTCAAGCCACCTCCCGAAATGCTTGAGCGCATCCAAAAAATGGTGCAGGTATTTCGAGATGAAGACGATGAATCGGAAGTATTTGAGATCAAACTAGACTCCATGGTGCACTTCGAGATGAGCCATCATGCCGATGGTAATACAGTCGCACTGGACAGCGGAGAGGAATCGCTTGGGACACTAGTTTGGTTCGGAATCGTCGGACCGGTACTAAATGCACTTCACGATGGTACCGTCCTACTGGTCGACGAGCTGGAATCAAGCCTGCACCCATCGCTGGTCGCTCAATTGGTAAGCATATTCCAGAGCCCTGTCTCAAATCCAAACGGCGCACAGATTATCTTCAACTCTCACGAAGCTAAGCTACTTGGCAACTCTGCGGAAGATCGAATCCTCGGGCGAGACCAAGCTTGGTTTGCCGAGAAATCCAACGACGGTTCGACGAGAATCTACCCCCTGACCGACTTCGCTCCGAGGAAATCTGAGGCAATTGCGCGACGCTATACTGAGGGAAGATACGGCGCTACGCCGATCGTAAGTAGTGCTGAATTCCGAAACCTTGCCTCCGAGGCGGCGACTGGCTGATGGGTCGACAAACCAGAAATTCTGGCCCGAAGTCTCGCTCAAGCAAGTCGAAGGACGAGGACCGAAAATATCAAATACTCGTCTTTGCTGAGGGCATAAGCACGGAATGTACATACCTGAACGATTGGCATAGAAGATATCGCGACAAAGTAGCTGTAATAATCGCAGACCACGCGGGGTCTGCACCTATGTCTGTGGTCAGGGCGGCATGCCTTAGAAAGAAGTCTGACTTTAGAAAGGCTCACCGAGAGGGACGCCCATACGACGAGTACTGGTGTGTCATCGATGTGGATGAACATGAGAACCTTGCCGAAGCGCTCCAGATGGCAAAAGACAACGGCATCTACGTCGCGCTATCAAATCCGTGCCTAGAGGTTTGGTTCCTTCTCCATTTCTATGACCAAACTAAGTACCTGGACCGACATGAAGCGCAGCGGCTGGCATATGACCATCTCGGCTGCACAAAATCTCAGTTCAATCAGAAGCATATGCCGATCCTTCACAACGCACATGAACTCGCCACCACCAGGGCAGTCGCACTTGATAAGAAGCACTATGGTGATGGGACACCCCGGCCCTGCAACCCAAGCAGCAATATATGGGAACTGACCGAAATTATCCGAAAGGGCCGACGCCTCCCGCTGACTCCGTAAAAGTGAAAGTTCCTATATTCGCGCCACATCGCGCTCGTATCTGCAAGCCTTACGCTTGACTATCGACCGACCTATCAGCAGATGCGATCCGGCCTCGGTCAAGCCTCCGCTCGCCACGAAACTCGATGGAACCGTTTGCTGTTCGGCAACGTCTAGCCAGGCACGACAGGCACCGTACGTCACGTAGTAGCTCGGCCAGTGCCGCAGTACGAACCGGCGCTGGAAACAGCACCGACCGGCGATCACGCGGCGATCTGGCACGGCATCTAGCCGCTCCGACCGTGGTCGACGACGCCGAGGAGAAGTAGCCGGCGGATTGGCACCCTGCCGTCCACTCAGGAAGGGCGACCCATGCGGGCGGCAGAGACCCAGCTTCTTCGTCCCGAACGTTGCTCCGGTGTCTCAGGTGAGGTCGCTCAGTGTCGTGGAGCTGGTAATGAATACCTTCCCCTGCGGTTCAGTTCTAGGCTGTATCGGCGCTCTTGCTGCTTTTCTGCTGCCTGCAGGAAGTTGTCCACCTTTGTCGGCGTGGACCAGACTAAGAGCCCCTCGATCGGAAGGACAACGCGGATGCCGATGGCGGATGCAGAGGACCGGGCTTGGGCAATCCGGGACGGAGTCTTAGGCCTGCTCTACCACGCGGAGATCGCTGGCCAGGAACTGTACTCGATCAGCGCCGCTGCGGTCAGCCGCGTGTCAGACTGGGGCTGGGATCCGATCAACGAGCTTGAGATCATCGCGGCAAGTGAGTATCTGGTTCGTGCGGGATTTGTCCGTTCTCATATGACACAAGCCAACGGCATGCTAATCATGCCGACGATGACCGCTAGCGGTGTTCAGAAGGCCAGCAACCGAATATCGGTACGGCCAGGTGTCGATTCGTCACCATCGGTTGCTGTCACGAGCCCTGCCCCTCCTGCGGCTCCGACAATGAATGGAGAAGACGTGACGACCGAGATCAGCCGGATGTGGAGTATCCGCGACGCGATACTGGCCTGGCTATATCAGGAGGATGCGGCGCTCAGGGAGCCCACACACGTCGATGCCGAGAGAATTCAAGAGTCGGTCAGCTGGCAGGCTGCTCCAATCACAGATGAGGAGCTCAGCCGAGACTGTCGCTACTTGATTGAAAGTGGCTACATGCGGGCTACAGCGACCATGCAAGGGGTCATGCTCCGCCCCTTGATCACCGCGCGCGGTTCGGACTTCGCGGCACGAGGGGTATCGGTCCAGCCGGGGCCTGAACGGTTTGCTGCCACAACTGGCGTGACCAACACATTCAACATCACGAACAACGGGCCCAGCCAGATGGCGATCCAAAGTACAGACTTCACACAGACCCTGACTGTCGAAGGCCAGCGGCAGCAGATCGATGCGGTCGCGACCGCCCTCGATGAGTACGCGGCGCAGAGCCCGGAAGCGGCAGGACGTGTAGGTAACCTGCCCGATGAGCTGCGTGAAGCGGGCTCCGATCCAGTCGCAAATCGAGGCAAGCTCCAGACCTTGTTGAGCGCTGTTGTCGGAATTGGCGCTCTCGCAAACAGCGCGGGTGGGCAACAGTTGATGCAGTTGGCGGCGCCACTGATTCAGTCGCTCGCGTCTTAGCCCTGCTCTGGGTTGGGTGTGCACACCGGGGCGGGCTCGCTGACGCGTTGAGGTGTGAGGCGGGTGGCATCACGATGTAGGCCAAGACGGAACATGGCCATGCGGCCAACGGTCGCGGTACCACCCGAAAGCCGGCGGATTCCGTTCAGCAATTGAGTCGCACTCGGTGATGGGTTGAGGTGACCGCGGAATAGGCCCGGCCTCTTCGGCTGACCGATGGCGGCTCGGTGACCCCGTACGCGAGTCTGGCAGGTTGGTCTTACGAGGCAAACGAGCGAAGCTCGTGCGGCAGCACCGTATGGGAGTCGGTGCGCTGGTTGCCGTCGACGTCGCAGATTGCCAGCTGATTCGGGGTTCGGTGATCCGTTCGGTGATTTCGGCTGGGTGCTCCCCGAGCCACGTCGACAGCTCGGGTCGATGCCGTCTTGAGTTGTCGGGAGTCTCCGGCGTCTGCCGATAGCGCGTGCTCGTCGCCGACGTGCCGACGCGCCCAGGCGGCGCCTTACCAGCCTGGGTTGCGCGCCGCCGCCGCAGGCGCCTTGACTCTATATAGCGAAATTCAGCAACTACTCCGTGAAGCGACTGGTGTGCTCCGCGCTCAGAAGTGCAGGACTGCAACGGTCTTGTCGTCGTGACGCTTCGCGCGTGGCAAGGCCTGGCCGTCCGGGTCTGTCTCGGCTTCCCAGGTGTGGATACGGTCGAGAAGTGCGCGGAGCTGTGGCGTGGACATCTGAGCAACCTCGGACCAGTTCAAGCCGAGCATTGGCATGAGGTCGACGACGCCGTCGGTGTCCACAACGATCCACGAGAGCTCACCGCGTGGGAACCGGGCGTGCAGTGCGTGTCTGGCCGCACGAGGGTCTGCCTCGGCAATCCAATATCCGCCAGGCTGGTTGCGTTGCGCCCGTTCGGCAACTTGGAGTTCCAAGAGGATTTTCCGGTGCCGACCGGTGTAGCCACATCCCGACGAGAGGAAACTTCGGTACAGGTCTGCCTCGGGCAGGTCGAGCTGTGAAAGCCGGTCGTCTGTGTGCGCCACGACTTCCCGCTGCGCTGACCGACGATGACCGACGAGTCACCGAGAACCAATGCATCGACGGTGTCCAAACCTCGAACGGCGGACTGTCGGACCGGACGCGAGGAAGGCCCTCGACAAGTTCACGCAGGGAAAGTAGCGGATCGTTTGTAGTGGGAAAGTAGTGGATCTGGCGAGATTCCCCCGAAAAGAAAAACCGCCCCTCACCGGAAATACCTGGTGAGGGGCGGTTTTTTTGTGCGCCCGAAGGGATTCGAACCCCTAACCTCTTGATCCGTAGTCAAGTGCTCTATCCGTTGAGCTACGGGCGCATGGTGGTGCATCTTCAGTTGTTACCCAGCAAGCTGGGTGTGGCGGAGGCGAGAGGATTTGAACCTCCGGTCCCCGTGAAGGGACAACTCATTAGCAGTGAGTCCCATTCGGCCGCTCTGGCACGCCTCCTGGAGCCTTCTCTTTCGAGGGCACCGGTCCTTGTCGAACCGCCGGGAATGAAGATTACACGAGCGTGGGTAGTAGTCCAAAACGCCTGGTCAATCAGCGTAAATTGCTGTCGAACCAGTCGTAGATGCGGGTCTGGGATTCGATGCGAATGGCAGCTGCCGCTTCGTCGTCGGGATCGGGGCGGTCGGCGCGGTGGCTCAGGCCGGGATAGGTGATGGTGAGACTGGCCACATTCGCTTTGGCCGTGGCCTCGCGCAGGCGCTCGATCGCCTCGGGTGGGGTGGCGGGGTCGTCGGCGCCGAAGAGGCCGAGCCAGGGGGCTTGGAGATCGGCGGCGACGTCGACCAGGGCCGCGTGCTGGTCGGGCAGCGGTTCGGTGATGCCGGGGGCGGACACGCTCACCGCGGCGCCGATCGGACGGGTGGCGGCGACGAGGAAGGCGGCGGTACCCGCACTGTCGAAGCCGAGGACGCCGATGGTGTCGGGGAAGACGCCGCGGCCGGTGAGCCAGTCGAAACCGGCGTCGAAATCGTCGAAGAGTTCCTCGCCGAACACCTCGTGCACCTGCGGGTCGGTGATGCGGTCGAACAGGTGCGGCGCGATGACGATCCAGCCCTCCAGCGACAACGCTCGCATCAGCTCCAGCAGCTGGGGTGGGAAGTCACGGGATTCGTGCAGAACGACGATGCCACCGCGGGCAACCCGTTCGGGCTCGACCACCGTGATGGGCACGGCGGTGCGTCGAACGAGTGTGACCGTCTCGGCATCGGCCGAACGTAAGGGGGCTACATCATCGTAAGTGCCCGGCATAAACCCAGCGTAGGCGGCAGAACTGAACTTGGGTAGGTCTAGCCGCCCGCGCCGTGTCCTACCGGCGTGGTCGGCGGCCTACATGGTCACGCTTGCGGCCGCCCGCACACACCGAAGGCCAGGACGGCCGATCGTCGTAGGGTGGGGGCGTGACCGCGCATATCCGCCCCGACCTCGCCACCATCCCGGCCTACGTTCCCGGCCGCAATCACCCGGGTGCGGTGAAGCTCGCGTCCAACGAGACGACCTTCGGCCCGTTGCCGAGCGCGGCCAAGGCGATCGCGGAGTCGGCCGAGCAGGCCAACCGCTACCCGGACAACCAGGTCACCGAGCTGCGCACAGCGCTGGCCGAGTTCCTCGGGGTGACTGTCGCGAATGTGGCGGTCGGCTGCGGCAGTGTGGCGCTGTGCCAGGAACTCGTGCAGATCACCTGCGACGCACCCACCGACGAGGTGGTGTTCGCGTGGCGCTCGTTCGAGGCGTACCCGATCGTCACCCAGGTCGGCAACGCGACCGCGGTGACTGTGCCGCTGGCCGAGGGCTACCTGCACGATCTGGACGCGATGGCCGATGCGGTCACCGAGCGCACGAAGCTGATCTTCGTCTGCAATCCGAACAACCCCACCGGCACCGCATACGGTCGCGTCGAGCTGGAGCGGTTCCTGGATCGGGTGCCCGCGCATGTTCTCGTGGTGCTCGACGAGGCGTACTACGAGTACCTGCGACTGACCCCCGAGACCCGCCCCGACGGCGTCGAGATCGGCCGCACCCGATCGAATGTGGTTGTGCTGCGCACCTTCTCGAAGGCGTACGGTCTCGCCGGGCTGCGCGTCGGTTACGCGGTGGGCGATCCCGAGGTGATCACCGCGCTGCTGAAGGTGCACATCCCGTTCAGCGTGAACCGGGTCGCACAGGCCGCCGCCATCGCCTCGCTGCAGGCGCGCGGCGAACTCCTGGATCGCACCGATGTGCTGGTGGCGCAACGGAATCGGCTGCGCGATGCACTGCTGGCCGCAGGCTACGAAGTGCCGTCGAGCGAGGCCAACTTCGTGTGGTTGCCGCTGGGCGAGCGCAGTGTCGCCTTCGCCGAGGCGAGTGCCGCTGCGGGCGTGCTGGTTCGGCCGTTCGCCGGCGACGGCGTGCGGGTGACGGTCGGCGATCCGCACGAGAACGAGCAGTTCCTCGCCTTCGCCACGGCGCCTGAAACGGCGGCCCGCTTCCGTTAGCTCGGCATGCCGTCAGCCACCCTTGACGTGGGTCGCGGTGGGATTACCGCGAATTCGAGCACACTGCCAGCACACCGGTCGTAGGCTGACTCGAAGCTGATTCACGTCGACCGATTGCCCGGTCGGCGCGCGCCACCGGTCGAGTGAGTGTGCTCTCGGCGGGCAACCTTCCCGCATCGAAGGGCACGCCCGCACGGCCCCGCACCCTGCTGCCCGAGCGGAGATGTACCGTGAACGAAGGATCTCGCCCCGCCGTCTGCGAAAAGCCAACCCCTACAGTCGCTTTGGTAGACACCGAGGCCGATCTGAATCGCCGGTTACGCGACTGCGACGAGTTCTTCCGCTACCCCGAACTCGGGCACCTGCCCACCCAGCGTCGCCTCGGAGCACTCGCCGAATTGCGCGATACCGGCACCTATCGCCAGACCGCCGAAGAGATCTTGATCGGCGCGAAACTGGCGTGGCGCAACCATGCTCGCTGTGTCGGCCGCAAACATTGGCGTTCACTGAAGCTGCTCGATGCCCGCCGAGTTACTTCCGCGCGGGAACTTGCCGAGGTGTGCTGGCAGCATCTGCGCCTGGCCACCAATGGCGGCGCGATCCAGTCGATGATCACGGTCGGCCCGGCGCGTGAACCCGGCGGTGCGGAGTACCGGATCGAGAGCTCGCAGCTGATTCGCTACGCCGGCTACCGCAACGGCGACGGCACCGTCACCGGCGATCCGGCCAATATCGCGGCCACCGAGCAGGCGCTCGCGCTGGGCTGGCGCGGGGCGCGGACCCCGTTCGACGTGTTGCCGGTGCTGATCAGCACGCCGACCGAGGACGTGCGGTATTTCGACGTGCCGCGCGAACTGGTCCGCGAGGTCGACCTGCTTCACCCCGACTACCCATGGTTCGCCGGACTCGGCCTGAAATGGCATGCGCTGCCCGCTGTTTCGAACATGGATCTGGACGTGGGCGGGGTTAGCTACCCCTTCGCTCCATTCAACGGCTGGTACGTCGGCACCGAGATCGGCGCGCGCAATCTCAGCGACACCGACCGCTACAACATGCTGCCGCTGATCGCCGACATGATGGGACTTGACACGTCATCGGTACGGACGCTGTGGCGGGACAAGGCGCTGATCGAGCTCAATCATGCTGTGCTGCACAGTTTTCGGTCTTCCGGCGTGCACATGGTCGACCACCACACCGTCGCCAAGCAGTTCTGTGATCACGTGCAGCGCGAGGAGGCTGCCGGGCGCGCCTGCCCGACCGACTGGAGCTGGGTCAATCCGCCCATCTCCTCGGGCCTGACACCCACCTTTCACCGCTACTACGATGCCCCCGACCTGGACATTCGACCGAATTTCGTCCGGCGAGACTGATCCACGACAGGCTGTTTGGCCTCGGATCGACCGGGTATTTGCTGTCATGTAGCCGAACGAGAGCTACGAACCGACTGATCACCCAATAACCAGTGGAGCCGACACGTGGACGCCACATGTCCGCGATCGGATTCCGCACCAGGTAGGAGGGAATCATCATGAGCAAGGCAACTCTGGAATCGCTGATCGGCGCCACCGCTTTCGACGAGCACGGCGACAAGATCGGCAAGGTCAAGCAGATCTACATCGACAACAACACCGGTTCGCCGACCTGGGCCGCCGTCTCGACCGGACTGTTCAGCGGCGACTCGCTGGTCCCGCTGGCCGGCGCCGACCACCGAGCCGACGATGACACGCTGCGCCTGCACGTCGACAAGGAACAGGTGAAGTCCGCGCCGCACCTCGACAACGGCGGCCGGATCAGCGCCCAGTCCGAACAGGAACTGTTCAAGCACTACCACGTCGACCCGCGCGCCGCGGGCTGGAACACCTACGGCCGCCAGCAGATTCGCCCCGGTGGCGACACCCCGATGACCCACGGCAACCCCGCCCAGGGCAATCCAGCACAGGGCAAGCACGCGCAACCCGGCCGCACCGACGACTCGATGGTGCGCTCGGAAGAGCAGCTGCGCGTCGACACCGAGAACACCGAGGTCGGCACCGCCCGGCTGCGCAAGTACGTGGTCACCGAGGAACAGACCATCAAGGTGCCGGTCACGCACGAAGAGGTGCACATCGAACGCGAGCCGATCACCGGCGACCGCACCGGCCGCACCACCATCGGCGAGGACGAACGCGAGGTCACCCTGCACGCCGACCAGGTACACGTCCAGAAGGAAGCCGTCCCGGTGGAGCGGGTGCGCCTGGCGGTCGACGAGGTCGCCGACGAGAAGACCGTCTCCGACACCGTCCGCAAGGAACGCATCGAAACCGAGGGAGTCGACGACCGACGCCCGAAGGCGCCGTAACCCCAACGGAGCAGCGTCAGATCAGTCGGCTCCAGCCGCCCACCAACCGGTGGGCGGCTGGAGGTCCGCGCCGATCAGACGACCATCAAAGCCACGAACGCCGCAAGCATGAGGACGACGAACGCCAGCGCGAGGTAGGTGTACACCAGCCCGGGAGCGCTCTGCCGCTCGGCGGACACCGCACCCTTCATGTAGATCTGCGCGGGCGCGGTGTAGTGCACCTCGGTGGTGCGTCCCGGGAACACCTCGACCCGAGCGAAGTTGCCGCCGTAGGCCATTCCCCACTGCGTCGCGTCGACCGCCACCGTGTGCACACCGGGTGGCCCCGGCACGAAGTTGGCACCCCACTTGGTGTTGGGGATCGGATAGCCGTTCACCGTGATCTTCGTACCGATACCGAAGGCGATCGGCAGCTTCCACGTGTGCACGACGATGCCGGTCTCCCCCGGCAACGTGCGGAACTGCTGCTGCGCCGGAACGGCGGGCCCGGGTACGACACCGGTCATGAGATTTCCCCTCGAGCTGACTGCCGGACCCCGAGCCCGGCCTTTTGCGGAGACGGAGGGATTTGAACCCCCGATGGTTTTACCCATGCTCGCTTTCAAGGCGAGTGCATTCGGCCGCTCTGCCACGTCTCCCTAGGAGGAGATGGTAACCGATGGGGTTGTCCCGGCTCGCCTGGATTCCGGGCAGGCCACGCGTCGGGGGCGGTGCGCCGGTCGTCGGGACGGCGTGCGCGTGGGCCCGGCGCGAATTCCTGGGCGAGATCGGTGGCGACTTGGCCGCTCTGTTCTGGTGGCGGGACGGTTCGCGGGTGGAGGATTACACCTATGGATGCGATTGCGTTGAACGGGTTCGGTGGGCCGGAGGTCATGGAGTGGACCGTGGCGGTCGATCCGGAGCCGGGGCCCGGTGAGGTACTCGTGGAAGTTATTGCGGCGGGGGTCAATCGGGCTGATGTGATGCAGCGGATGGGGTTCTATCCGCCGCCTGCCGATGCCAGTTCGATTCTCGGGTTGGAATGTTCGGGGACGATCGTGAAGTTGGGGGCGGGGGTGACGGACTGGCAGGTCGGGGATCGGGTGTGCGCGCTGCTGGCCGGGGGTGGGTACGCGCAGTTCGTGGCGGTGCCCGCGACGCAGTTGTTGCCGATTCCGGACGGGATGGACGCGGTGGCCGCGGCGGGGTTGCCGGAGGTGGCGGCGACGGTGTGGTCGAACCTGGTGATGACGGCGGGTCTGCGGTCGGGGCAGCTGGTGCTGATTCACGGTGGTGGCGGCGGGATCGGAACGCACGCGATCCAGGTGGCGCGCGGGCTCGGGGCGCGGGTGGCGGTCACGGCGGGGTCGGCCGAGAAGCTCGCCAAGTGCGCGGAGCTGGGGGCCGAGATCTTGATCAACTACCGGACCGAGGACTTCGTCGCGGTGCTCGCGGACCAGGGTGGGGCCGACGTGATTCTCGACAATATGGGCGCGAAGTATCTGGAACGGAATGTGGAGGCGCTCGCACCTTATGGGCGACTGGTGGTGATCGGGATGCAGGGTGGCGTCAGTGGGACGCTGAATATCGCTGCGCTGCTGCGTAAGTGGGGCACCGTTCAGGCGACGAACGTTCGCAGTCGGCCACGGCTGGGACCTGGGAGCAAGGCCGAGATCATCGCGGCGGTCCGCGCACAGCTGTGGCCGCAGGTGGTCGCGGGCGAGATCGTGCCGGTGATCTCCGCCGAGTTGCCGATCACCGAGGCGGCCCGAGCGCACGAGCTGCTCGACGAATCGCAGACCTTCGGCAAGGTGATCCTGCGGGTCCGGGAGTAGAACACCCGACCTGTGCGGGCCACCTCATCGCGAGGGAATTCGCCCGCACCGCAAAGGCCGGACCGAGCGTTCACGCCGCCGTCGAACGAAATTCGACCGCTTCCGCGAAGCGACTGGCGCGGACTACTCCAACGCGCTGAGCGCCCGCCCGAGCTGGTCGATCTCATACCGCGTCGTATACGGCGCCAACCCGATCGTCACGGCCCCGCCCTCGTCGTTCACACCGAGCGCGTCCAGCAGTCGACTACCGCCGTGCACCCCGCTGACCGTGCCGATCCTGGCATCGGCCAGCTTCGCCGCCACCTTCTCCGCCTGCATCCCGGCCATCGTGAAACTGACCGTCGGGATGCGGGTGGAGGCGCGGCCGATCACGGTGAGGTTCTCGACTTTCTCCAGCACCTGCATCAGGTGGTCGAAGAGCTGATCGTGGTAGTCCTGCAGCGAGGTGATCGACATCTCGAGGCGTTCGCGGCGGGTGCCGGTGGCGCGTTCGTCGAGGCCTGCGAGGAATTCGATCGACTCGGTGAGACCGGCCAGCAGGGCGTACTGATGGCCGCCGACTTCGAGGCGTTCAGCGCCCTTGGCGTAGGGGTTCAACGACATCGAGGGGATGCGGTCGAGGAACGCGGGGTCGCGGAAAACGAGCGCGCCCACCTGTGGCCCACCCCACGACGGTGCGCTCAGGGCGACCACGTCGGCGTTGAGTTCGTCGATGTCGATCAGCGCGTACGGCGCCGCACCGAACGCGTCGGCCACCAGCAGTCCGCCCACGTCGTGCACCCGATCGGCTGCCACCCGCACGCCCGGCGCCGAGCCGACGATCGGGGACGCCGCGGTGAGCGCGACCAGACGCGCGGTAGGCCCGATCAGCTCCTCGAACTGCCACGACGGCATCTCGCACGTCTCGATCTCCACCTCGGCCCAGCGCACGTGCGCGCCGTAGCGGTTGGCGATGCGCAGCCACGGGGCGACGTTGGCCTCGTCGTCCAAACGGGAGAGCACGATGCCGGTGCCGAGGCCGAGGCGCGAGCTCAAAGATTCGGCCAGCCAGGCCAGCAGGACCGCACGATCGGGCCCGAGGACGACGCCGGCCGGATCTCCGCCGACCAGATCGGCGACCGCTTCCCTGGCGGCGTCGAGGATCGCGCCGCTGCGCGATGCCGCACCGTGGCGGCCGATGTGGGAAAACGAGGAAGTACGGAAACCTGTTGAGACGGCACGCGATACCGAATCGGGAACCAGCATCCCCGCCTGCGGGTCCAGATGGATCCAGCCGTCGCCCAGGGACGGTATCAGGCCCCGAACCCTCGCGACGTCATAAGTCATGGTGGCCACTTTAAGGGCAGCGGCCGTCCCGGTGTAACCGCGTGGGGGTTTTAGCGCGAACCCAACACACACGCAATGATGGGGACATGACGCACTCGGAGGATGTCCCCGAATCCATCGTCGTGATCGGTCCCGACGGCCGTCCGGTCACCGTGCCCGCCGACTCCGACGCGGCGCTGACCGGACAGGTCGTGCCCGACGACGACAAGTCCGCGGGCGAGTCGCTGTCGGACATGGTCGAGCAGCCCGCCAAGGTGATGCGCATCGGCACGATGATCAAGCAGCTGCTCGAAGAGGTGCGCGCCGCTCCCCTTGACGACGCCAGCCGCTCGCGCCTCAAGGAGATCCACAAGTCCTCGGTCCGTGAGCTCGAACAGGGCTTGGCGCCGGAACTGCGCGAGGAACTCGAACGCCTCACCCTGCCCTTCACCGACGACTCGGTGCCCTCGGACGCGGAACTGCGCATCGCCCAGGCACAGCTCGTCGGCTGGTTGGAGGGCCTGTTCCACGGGATCCAGACAGCGCTGTTCGCCCAGCAGATGGCCGCGCGGGCGCAGCTCGAGCAGATGCGTCAGGGTGCGCTGCCGCCGGGGATGCATGCCGCCGAGACGAAGACCGGCGGCCATGTGGGCGGTGGGCAGTACCTGTAAGGTCGGGGACCGTGCCCGCCGCTGCCGCTCGTCCCGATTCGGTCTCCGAGGAGGGTGACGTGCGTACCGAAGAGAGCCCCGTGCATTCTGACGAAATTCCCACCGACGCCGAGCTGGCCGAAGCCGCCGCCGATGAGCACACTTCCGATGCGCCGCTGCTGGTGAAGACGCCGATGGTGTCGGATTCGCAGACGTTCGGGCGTGCGTTCAAGGACATGCGCGAGGGTTTCCACCAACGCGAACTCTGGCTCTCACTGGGCTGGCAGGACATCAAACAGCGGTACCGCCGGTCGGTGCTCGGGCCGTTCTGGATCACCATCGCGACCGGTTTGCAAGCGCTGGCGATGGGGCTGCTGTATTCGACCCTGCTGAATCAGCCGATCAGTGAGTACCTGCCGTACGTGACGGTGGGCCTGATCGTCTGGAACGTCATCAACGGGGCGATCCTCGAGGGCTCCGATGTCTTCATCGCCAATGAAGGCTTGATCAAGCAGTTGCCGTCGGCCTTGAGCGTGCACGTGTATCGCCTGGTCTGGCGGCAGTTCCTGTTCTTCATCCACAATGCGGCGATCTACGCGGTGCTGGTGGTGGCGTTTTCGCTCTGGCGTGATCTGGACCTGTCGATCCTGCTGGCGATACCCGCGATCGCGCTGCTGTTCCTCAACGCCATGTGGGTGACGATCGTCTTCGGCATCTTCTCCACCCGCTACCGCGACATCGCCCCGATCCTCGGCTCGATGACGCTGATGCTGTTCGTGCTGACCCCGGTCATGTGGTCGACGAAGGCGCTGGAGAACGCGGTCGGCGGGATGAGCGATCGGGCCAAGCTGATCGAGATCATCCCCACCTTCCACTACCTCGAGATCGTGCGCGCACCCCTGCTCGGCGAGCCCTCGGAATGGCATCACTGGGCGATCGTCATCGCGATCACCGTGGTCGGTTGGGCCGTGGCGATCCTGGCGCTCAAGCAGTACCGTGCCCGCGTCCCGTACTGGGTTTAGGAGCAGTTCTCGATGAGCCGTGTGAGTATCGAAACCCAGGATGCGTGGGTCGAGTTCCCCATCTTCGACGCCAAGTCGCGGTCGCTGAAGAAGGCGTTCCTCGGCAAGGCGGGCGGCGCGATCGGGCGCAACAGCTCCGATGTGGTGGTGGTCGAGGCGCTGCGTGACATCAACTTGTCGCTGAAGGAAGGCGACCGGGTGGGGCTGGTCGGCCACAACGGCGCCGGTAAATCGACGCTGCTCCGCCTGCTCTCCGGCATCTACGAACCCTCACGCGGCAGTGCGCGCATCCGCGGCCGCGTCGCTCCCGTGTTCGACCTCGGCGTCGGCATGGATCCGGAGATCTCCGGCTACGAGAACATCATCATCCGCGGCCTGTTCCTCGGACAGACCCGCAAGCAGATGATGGCCAAGATCGACGAGATCGCCGACTTCACCGAACTCGGCGAATACCTGTCGATGCCGCTGCGCACCTACTCCACCGGTATGCGGGTGCGGCTGGCGATGGGCGTTGTCACCTCGATCGACCCCGAGATCCTGCTGCTCGACGAAGGTATCGGCGCGGTCGACGCGGAGTTCATGAAGAAGGCGCGCACACGCTTGCAGTCGCTGGTGGCGCGCTCGGGCATCCTGGTGTTCGCCAGCCACTCCAACGAATTCCTCGCCCAGCTCTGCGACACCGCGATGTGGATCGACCACGGTCAGATCCGCGAACAAGGCGGAATCGAAGACGTTGTGCGAGCGTATGAAGGGCCCGAGGCGGGTAATCACGTGGCACAGGTGCTGCGCGATCTGGAAACCGAGGGCGCTGATGGCGCGACGGGCGAGAAGAAGCTGGAGCAGAACAACGCATGAGCGGTTCACGTGATGAGGCTGCCCCGGCTGCCGTGCCGGGTGGGTTCAGCATGACTGATCGGCTCGAGGCCTCGACCCCTGCGCGTGTTGAGCCTGCGGCTGTTCTGCCCGATGACGCGGAACTTCCCCCCGATGCCGAACCCGCTGACCTGTCGACCGAGACCGGCCCGAACGCGCGGATCATAGCGGTGGTCGTCACGCACAAGCGGCGTGAACTGCTCGCCGAGTCGCTGAAAGTGCTTGCCTCGCAGTCTCGTCCGGTCGATCATCTGATCGTCGTCGACAACGCCAACGAGGACGCGGTGGCCGAGCTGGTCGCCCAGCAGCCGATCGAGGCGACCTACCTGGGATCGCGCCATAACCTCGGTGGCGCAGGCGGTTTCGCGCTCGGCATGCTGCACGCCCTCACCCAGGGCGCGGATTGGGTGTGGCTCGCCGATGACGACGGCCGCCCCGACGGGCCCGAAGTGCTTGCGACACTGATCGATTGCGCGCGCAGGCACAACCTCGTCGAGGTATCGCCGGTGGTCTGCGATATCGACGAACCCGATCGTCTCGCGTTCCCGCTGCGCCGTGGCGTGGTGTGGCGGCGGCTGCGCTCGGAGCTCGGCGACGAGGACTTCCTGCCCGGTATCGCGTCGCTGTTCAACGGTGCGCTGATCTCGGCGAAGGCCGTGGATCTGATCGGCGTGCCCGACCTGCGACTGTTCGTGCGTGGCGACGAGGTGGAGGTTCACCGTCGCCTCGTCCGCTCCGGGCTGCCGTTCGGCACCTGCCTGCGGACCGCCTACCTGCACCCCAACGGTGCCGAGGAGTTCAAGCCGATCCTGGGCGGGCGCATGCACACCCAGTACCCGGACGACCCGGTGAAGCGCTACTTCACCTACCGTAACCGCGGCTACCTGATGTCACAGCCGGGTATGCGCAAGCTGTTGCCGCAGGAGTGGATTCGGTTCTCCTGGTTCTTCCTGGTGACCCGCCGCGACCCGGCAGGCCTCAAGGAATGGTTCCGCCTGCGCTCACTCGGCCGCAACGAACACTTCGGCAAGCCCGACTAGTCCGCAACGCTCGGGTGTGACTGCCGTCGACGGACCGCTCGACTCCCCGAGCGTGGCCGCCGCCCACTGCACCGCCTTGCGCATCTCGCAGGGCTTCTCCCCCTCGGCAACTGGGCGCCCACCCCAGTCCACCGAGGTCTTCGTGCCGTAGTCGGCGAAAATAGGTTGCCGGGTCCTGTCGTGGTCCGGCAGAATCGGGTTTCGAACGTTGGAGAGGAGGTGGATGTCCGTGAGTACGCACGTGTGGATTGCCGTGCCCGGCCGGCGCGATTGCGCGCCTGCCCTGGCCGCTCCGGACATCACCTCTACTCGCTGAACCCGTTCGTCGGGTTCGGCATCCGACGAAGGAATTCTTACAATGGTCGACTACGACCTGCTTGTCCCTTACGGCTGGACCGAAGCCGTAGCTTCTGAATATCTGCTGCTGGTCGGCGATCTCGTGCCTGCCCGCATCGTGCGGATGGATCGCAGTGAATGCGATGTGGTGACACCGCGCGGACCGGCCAGAGCCTCCTGCCCTCGTGACATCACCGGGCTGTGTACCGGCGACTGGGTGGGGCTCGATGCCGAAGGTGCTGTGCGGCAATTGCTTCCGCGACGGTCGGCGATCATGCGGTCGTCGGTGTCGGGGCGTTCGGTGGCTCAGGTGCTGGCTACCAATGTGGATACTGTGCTGATCTGTTCTGCCGCCGACGGTGATGTCGACCTGGGGCGGATCGAACGGATGCTCGCGCTGGCATGGGAGAGCAATGCGCAGCCGGTGGTCGTGCTCACCAAAGCCGATGCGGCGGAGTATCTTCCGCTCGATGAAGTGCGTGCGGTGGCGCCGGGTGCGACGGTGGTCGCGGTCAGTGCCGCCGTTGCGGTGGGCTTGGATGTGCTCACCGCTGTGCTCAGCGGCACCGTCGCGTTGATCGGGCCGTCGGGGGCGGGCAAGTCCACGCTCGCCAATGCGCTGCTCGGTGCGGAAGTGTTCGCCACCAACGCGGTTCGCGCGGTCGACGGCAAAGGCCGCCACACCACTGTGCACCGCGAGCTGCGCCCACTGCCCGGGGGCGGCACGCTCATCGACACCCCGGGTCTGCGCGGCATCGGCCTCTACGACGCCGCCGACGGCATCGGTAAAACCTTCAGCGACATCGAATCCCTCGCCGCTGATTGCCGTTTCGCCGACTGCGCCCACGAGTCCGAACCCGGCTGCGCGGTCCAGGCTGCTCTCGCCGACGGCACCATCACCGAACGCAGGCTGACCAGCTACCGCAAGCTGGCCAGGGAGAACGAATGGATGGCGGCCCGCACCGACAAACGCCTGGCCGCCGAACGCGAACGGGCCTGGCGCGACATCACCAAGCAACACCGCAAGCAATACCGGGAACGGGGCCGCCACTGACCGGCGAACATTCGCCACCCCAACGCCCTCACCGGCCGACGCGCCGCCCTCACAGACAACCCGCCATCTCGCGAGTCCCGCGCTCGATCTGCACGCCCGTCGGCGACCTGGGCACTTGATCACCATGTAATCATGCAAGCATCGCCCGAGAGGGCACCTGCATGAGTGCATGGTGATCTTGATCAGAAGACGGCGATTGTGCGTGGGATGGTCAGCTGGGGTCGATGCCGTAGAGGCGGGCCCAGTTTTCGCGGCTGGTGAGTTCCGGGACCGCGGCGCGGTATTCGGCCTGGAGGGCCGGGAGTTCCTTGCGGAGTTTGCGCAGGGTGCGGTAGGTGCGCACCAGAAGCGCGCGGGCGCGGGCCTTGTCGCGGCGGCGGACTCGGACGCCGGACTGGGAGGCGTCGGTGACGACCACGTGGTCGAAGAGGCCGACGTGCCACCAGTGGGCGTCCTCGCGGGTGACGCCGATGAGGCCGGGCTGGGTGCGGCCGGTCCACTGGGTGATCGCGCGCTTGATCAGGACCAGGGTGATGCGGCTGGGTTCGCCGCTGGCCCGGCGCACGGAGATCTCGGCGGAGTTCACCGGCGGGGTGGCCGCGGGGTGCTTGATGGTTTCGGGGTAGTCGTTGCGGGTGGAGCGGGCGGCCGCGAGGGCGTCGATGCCGCCGTCGCGCAACGTCTTCGGGCCCTTCATGAAGTCTTCGATGCCCTGCAGTGTGGTGTGGACCAGGCCGTACTGCATGCCGACGAGGTGCTCGGCGATGTAGCGGAAGAACTCGCGGGTGATGGCCTTGCCGTCGAGGTCGGTGTGCAGGGCGCCGACGATGAGCGAGTTACGGGTGGAGAAGTAACGGGCCCAGTCGTCGTAGTCCTTCCAGTAGAAGTCGGCGTGCCACACGGCCGCGTTGGGGAGGGTGACGGTGACGAAACCGTGCTCCCGCGCGCGGATGCCGTATTCGACGTCGTCCCACTGGAAGAAGATCGGGACCGGAAGGCCGATCTTCTTCACGACCTCGGCCGGGATCAGGCAGGTCCACCAGGCGTTGTAGCCGGCGTCGACCCGGCGCTCCTGGTTCTTCTTGAGCATGGAGGTGTTGCGCAGCGCCTTTGGCACCTTCTGGCCGTGCTTGAGCTCGCCCAGATGCACTTCCTCCGCGCCGACATTGAGGAAGTCGGGGTTCAGCAGGAACAGCATCTGCGCGCCGACCAGCGTCGGCTCGACCGTGAGGTTGGCGAAAGCTTGGAGGCGCAGGACGGTTTCGGGCTCGCAGAGGATGTCGTCGTCCATCAGGATGACGTCGGCGTGCTCGTTGGCCGCCGACACCTCGTAGAGGCCACGGGTGAAACCACCCGCACCGCCGAGGTTGGGCTGACGGATGTAGCGCAGCTTGTCGCCGAAGTCGGGACGCACCTGCTGGAACAGCGGCCGGTCCTCGACCAGGTCGGTGCCCTGATCCACCACGTACACCGCGTCGATCGCGGCCAGCACGGTCGCGTCGGAGGCCAGCGCGGCCACGGTGTGCGCGCAGTCCTCGGCCCGGTTGAAGGTGCAGATCGCGATCGCGACCGGGCGCACCGTCTCGGGTGCCTTGGCGGTCCAGGCCAGCTCGGTGATGTCGAGTTCGCCCCCGACAGCGTCGAACTCGAGCCACAGCGCGCCACCGTCGACGTACTGATCCAGCGGCGCCGTGAGCGAGACGTGCCCGCTGCTGGTCGCTACCAGCGAGGCGATGATGCGGCGGTGCCCGGCGATATCGGAGGCGACCAGGCGCACGTTGGCCTTGCCGCCGACCACCAGATGCGCACCCACCGTCACCTCGGTGACGGTGGTCCAGCGCTGCCAGTAGCTGGCGGCCAACCGGCCGAAGTAGGTGTTGGTGTGCGCGGTGGCGCCCTTTGGCAGGTGCAGCGAGTGCCGTTCGCGAACCGCGGCACCCCCCTTGACGACCGCGTAGAGGTCATCGTTCACCCGCGCCGACGGCCCGGTGAAAATGCCTCTGGCCAGCACGAGCCGTTCGGGCGCTGAGTGTTCGCCCCGCAATGATGCGGGCGCGGCCTCGCGCCGATCGTTCGATTCGGTCACGGCTTTGGTAGCCGACTGCTCCATGAAGTCCTCGAAATTCTCGGTATCGACTGCGCCGGCGCAGGCAGGCACGTATAGAAAGGCGCGGCGGGCGGGGCGAGGATATCAATCGCGCGCCACCCTCGCGTCGTCAGTGAGGTGTTGCCGCACCCCGCGCGTGTTGCTCATCGCTTGCCGATGAGCCGGTGAAAACGAATTTGCTGTAGGCCCAATAGCGGAATATCACTGCCATGGTCTGGCCCACGACGGTGGCGGAAATGTTGTCCGCCAGCGGCGACGACAGATCCAGCACATAGCGGGAAAAGCCGAGGCAGCCGAGTTGCAGGAGGATCGCTACGACATTCACGATCGCGTACAGCAGATATTCGCGGCCGGGGCTGTCGGACTTGCGATGGGAGTAGGTCCACCACTTGTTGCCGAAGTAGGTGACCACCGTCGCCACCACGATCGCGATGATCTTGGCGAGCAACGGAAAGTGATAGAGCACACCTTCGGAGAACCCGAATCCGCCACCCCAGAACACCAGCAGGTTGTACGTCCCGGCATCGACGAGAAACCCGACCGCCCCGACAACGAGGAACGCCGCCCCTTGCCGCAGCCCTGCCACCACCCTTGACATCAACGGCGCGCGGGGAGACTCGGACAGATCGGGCTGAGACACGGGCCGACCGTACACCGATCGCCTGAACGCTCCCGCGATAAGCTCTCGGAACCGGAATGAGCGGATCGGCCGCGCGCTGTGTAGCCTCCCCGTGTCCCACTTGCTGCCTAACACCGAGGATTGACCAAGGTGGACTCCACCGAGCTTCGCATTGCCGCCGTGGTCCCCTGCCACAATGAAGAGGCCGCCGTCGCCAAGGTCGTCGCCGACCTCAAGGCCGCCGTGCCGGGGATCGTCGTCTACGTCTACGACAACCTGAGCACCGACCGCACCGCCGAACGCGCCCGCGAGGCCGGGGCGATCGTGCGCTACGAGAACACCAAGGGCAAGGGCAATGTGGTGCGCCGCGCCTTCGCCGATATCGATGCCGACGTCTACCTGATGATCGACGGCGACGACACCTACGAGGCGTCGGCCGCACCGCTGATGATCAAGACCCTGCTCGAGGGCCCCTACGACCACATCCTCGGCGTCCGCAAGCAGGACGACTCCGATTCCAGCGCCTACCGCAGCGGTCACGAGACCGGCAACAAGGTGCTCAACGGCGTGGTCGGCAAGGTGTTCGGCGAGAACGTCGAAGACATGCTGAGCGGGTTCCGGGTGTTCTCGCGCCGGTTCGTGAAGAGCTTCCCTGCGGTGTCGCGCGAATTCGAGATCGAGACCGAGCTGACCGTGCACTCGCTGCACCTGCGCGTGCCGCAGACCTCGGTGTCGGTCGGGTTCCGTGACCGTCCCGCGGGCAGCGAGTCCAAGCTGCGCACCTACCGCGACGGCACCAAGATCCTCGCGCTGATCCTCGGCCTTGCCCGCCACGAACGCCCCGTCGCGTTCTACGGCCTGTTCGGCACCGTGGCCTGGCTGGTCTCGGTGATCCTCACCGTGCCGATCGTGATCGAGTTCTACAACACCCACGAGGTGGCGCGGTTCCCGACGCTGTTCCTCGCCTTCACGCTGTTGCTGCTCGGCAGCCTCGCGTGGACGGCCGGGCTGATCCTGGACGGCATCCGCCGCTCGCGGCACGAGACGGCGCGGCTTGTCTACCTGCGTTATTCGGCCGCCGGGGTGAGCGAGGACATCGGGGCCGGAGAGCGTCGGTGACCACCACGACCGAACCCACTGTCGAGATCGCCGAAACCCCCGCACGCAAGGATCGAGCACTGAAGCCGGTGCGCGCGCTGACCCAGCGGTTCGGTGCCGCGACGGTCGCGTTCGCGGTGGTCGCCACCGTGTTCGGCGCACTGTTCGCCGTGCTCACGCCCGCGTTCTGGGGCCACGACGAGATCACCCAGTTCGGTCGCGCCTACCAGGTCGCGCACGGCGGTGTGTTCCCGCAGCGCATCGTCGACGATCGCGGTGTGGCCTACGGCGGGCAGATCCCGGTCAGCGTCGACGAGCTGATGGGCTATGCCTTCAAAGACTACGGCGACAACCCCGACGAGCCCGACGCGATGGTTGCCGACCCCGGCGCCTACGACCGGCTCGGCGCCGCCGAGGTCTCGGACAAGACCCGGCAGATGTGGTTCACCAACACCGCCGCCTACTCGCCGGTGCCGTATGTGCCTGCGGCCATTGGCATTCGGTTGGGTGAGGCGCTCGGTCTGAATGTGGGCGGCATGTATTTGCTGACCCGCTTCGCCGGACTGTTCGCCTATCTGGCGGTCGTCGGATTCGGGCTCTACGCGCTGCGTGAACGACGTTCGCAGTGGCTGGTTTTCACCGTCGCGGTGCTGCCGATCGCGCTGTTCCAGGCGGGCACCGTCACCGCCGATACGCTCACCAACGCGCTCGCCATCATGGTGTCGGCGCTGCTGCTGAAAGCGCTTTTCGTCGGTGATCGATTGCACCGCACCGAAACCGCCGCACTGCTCGCCGCGACCATCGCGCTGCCGCTGAGTAAACCGACCTATGTGCTGCTGGCGATGCTCGTTGTCGTCGTGCCCGCCGACCGGCTCGGATTCACCGGAAAACTGAAATTCGTCCCGTGGGCATTCGCGGTGACCGGCGGTGTGCTTTTCCTCGCCTGGACCAAGATCGCCGCACCCACCGGCGACGGCATGGGTCTGATGCGTCCGCCGCACCAGTGGGGTCAGGTTCGGCCCAGCGATCAGCTCAAGGGAATCATCAGCGACCCAGTGCAATTCGTGCACGTGTTCGGCGAGAGTATCGCGCTGCGCGACCATCGCTGGTTCAACCAGTTCTTCGGTGAACTCGGTTTCGCGTATGTGGATGTGCCCGCGCTGTCGATGCTGGCGTGCCTGCTCGCGTTCGCGGTGAGTTTCGGGATCGTCGACCGGATGAGTACTGCCACAGCGACTTTCCGTCGCACGCTGATCGTGGCGCTGGTGGTTCTCGCGAGTGTGGCGATGATCTATGTGACGCTGTACCTGTCGTTCACGCCGGTCGATTACTACATCATCGACGGGGTGCAGGGCCGGTATTTCGTGCCGCTGGCGATCATGGGACTGGCCGTGCTGGCTCGCATGGTGCCGCTGCGGCTCACGAATTCCGACGGCGTGATTCCGACCCGAGGGACCGGGATCACCGTCGCGTGTGCGTCGACTTTCGCGCTTATCGCTACTGCCGCAACGTATTACACCGTCGTCTGGGGATAATTCCCCAGACCCCCGGCTGCAGGGGGGAATTACAGCGTCTTCTCGCCCGCAGCCGCGTAGGCGCGTTCGGTATCGGCCTTTTTCGGGCGCCACCAGTCCTCGTTGTCGCGGTACCAGGCGACAGTGTCGGCCAGGCCGGCGCGGAAGTCCGCGTAGCGCGGTGACCAGCCGAGTTCGGAACGCAGCAGGCTCGCGTCGATGGCGTAGCGCTGGTCGTGGCCGGGGCGATCGGTCACGTGATCGAAATCGGTCGGTTCGCGGTCGAAAGCTTGCAGAATGAGTTGCACGACAGTGAGATTGTCGAGTTCGCCCTGCGCGCCGATCAGGTAGGTCTGACCGGTGCGACCGCGCTCGAGAATGTCCCAGACCGCGCGATTGTGGTCTTCGACGTGGATCCAGTCGCGCACCTGATGACCGGCGCCGTACAGGCGCGGGCGCACACCGTCGATCAGATTGGTGATCTGACGGGGGATGAATTTCTCCACGTGCTGATACGGGCCGTAATTGTTGGAGCAGTTCGACAGGGTCGCGCGGACACCGAAAGACCTGGTCCAGGCGCGAACCAGCATGTCGCTGCCTGCTTTGGTCGCCGAATACGGGCTCGACGGGTTGTAGGCGGTGGATTCGGTGAAACCCGGCTCGTCGGGGGTGAGATCGCCGTACACCTCGTCGGTGGAGACGTGGTGATAGCGCACGTCGTGGCGGCGCACCGCCTGCAGCAGTGAGTAGGTGCCGACGATATTGGTCTGCACGAAGGGCCACGGCTCGGCCAGGGAGTTGTCGTTGTGGGATTCGGCCGCGAAATGCACGACCGCGTCCACCCCGCTGACCAGATTGTCGACCAGGTCGAGATCGGCGATATCGCCGTGCACGAATTCGATCCGATCCGCGACCGGATCCAGCGATGCCCGGTTGCCCGCGTAAGTGAGTGCGTCGAGCACTGTCACTTGGACATCCGGGCGCGTGGCCACGGTCTGCTGGACGAAATTGGCACCGATGAACCCGGCTCCGCCGGTTACGAGCACTCGCACGCGGTCAACGATACGTGCATTCCGCGGGCCCTCGCGACGAATGCGGCGCCGTTATGCGTTGTCAGAACGTCTTCGAGCTGAGACCGGGCATCTATTTACACTGTGATCTCCGTCACGCTACCTGCAGGTAGGTTAAGACTCAGAGTTGGTTTTCCTGAGAAAAAGCCCGGTCAACGCTCAGGTTTCTATCAGCGCACTGACATCGGGGTATCAATGGTGAACATAACTTGAACTAACAGTCACAGCAGGTTCACCTCCGGTTAGCTGCGGGCGCATTTGATCTACGAGTCCCCTCCGCACGCTCCAACTTTGAGGTTCACCAAAAATGCTGATGAGGAAATTCGCCGCCACTTCGGCGCTGCTGATCGCTGCCATGGGCGTCACCGCCGGTACCGTCAACGCCGCGCCGGCCGAAGAGGCCGCTGCACCGATCAACTACACCGCCGAGGTTGTCGACGGTTCCAAGTCCGTCATCACCACCGACGCCGGCTCGATGGTCGTCGAAGACGGTGTCTTCAAGATCAAGGCTGCCGACGGCACCACCGTCGCCGGCACCGCGCTGTCCTTCAAGCTCGACGAATTCGAGTTCCCGATCGCCGCCGAGATCGCGGGCAACACCGCGACCCTGAGCCCGCAGCTCGACCCGGCCAAGGCCGTCTACAAGCCCGTCGCCCTTCCTTACGAGGACAAGGCTCCCTGGAAGACCGAGTACGAGCGTGAGCAGGCTGCCTGGAGCCGTCTGACCTCCACCATCTCCATGGGCGCCACCATCGGCACCCTCGTCGGTGGCATCGGCGGCGCCGCCCTCGGTTGCGCCATCGGCGCCGGCGTCGGCTTCGTTGCGACCACCCCGCTGCTGCTGATGTTCGGTGCGGGCCCGATCGGTGGCTGCATCGTCGGCGCATCGCTGACCGGCTTCATCGGTGTGCTGGCCGGCCAGCTGTTCGTGACCGGCCCGGTCGCGATCGCTGCTGCGATCCAGTACTTCACCACGATCAACCAGCCCTTCACCCCCCCGGCCAAGTAATTTCGCCGTAGGACAGAAGGAAAGCGGCCCCGCTCGGAGAAATCCGGGCGGGGCCGCTTCTGCGTTTCCGGACCAAGGGCCCAGGGGCCTACGAACACCGCAGGCCCCCCGGCCCGAGTCGGCTCGTCCGGCCGATCGCGATCAGGACCGTCCGAGCCGGTTCAGTTGGCCTGAATGACACAGGCGCGAAGCGGTCCTCAGCCGCGCACGGCCGGAGCGAATGCGGAGGTACGCCTGAATGACACAGGCGCGAAGCGGTCCTCAGCCGCGCACGGCCGGAGCGAATGCGGAGGTACGCCTATGCCGTCCGTGCTCGCTGGGCCGGTTCCACCGCACCCCGAATGAATTTCGCCACCCGCCCCAGCGCCGACCGGCTCTCCGGCATGCCCGGCAGGATGCTCATGAACGCGTGTACCTGCCCGCGCCACAGTTCCAGGGTGTTGGGCACGCCCGCGGCGGTGAGCCGGTGGGCCATCAGTTCACAGTCGTAGCGCAGCAGTTCGTCCTCGGCGGCGATCATCAGCACCGGCGGCATCCCGGCCAGGTCTGCGTTCACCGGCGAGAGCGCGGGATCGAGGGGACCTTCGTGCTCGGCACCGAGGTGCACGACCGCCTCGAGTCCCTTCAGCGGAATGTAGGCGTCACGGCTGACATTGACGTAGCCCTCCTTGGCCCGGTAATCCAGATCGAGCAGTGGGCTGAGGCCGACGAGCGCGGCGGGCAGCGGCAGGCCGAGTTCGCGGGCGCGGATCGCGGTGGCGAAGGTGAGGAACCCGCCCGCCGAGTCACCGGCGATCACGATGCGGGCCGGGTCGGCGCCGTGGCGCAGCAGCCAGCGGTAGGCAAGGACGCAGTCCTCGATCGAGGCGTCGATCGAACCGGGCAGCTGCCGGTATTCGACATTGAGGACCGGCAGCCCGGTGCGGCGGGCGATCCCGGCCGCGATCGGCCGGTGCGTGCGCAGCCCACAGACCGCGAAACCGCCGCCGTGCAGGTAGAGCACCGCGCCGTGGCGCAGCGCGCGCGAGCCACCCGCGGGGCGCAGCATTTCCATCAGGAACCCGTCGAGCGTGATCTGCTCGCGTTCCACACCCTGCGGTTCGGGGCGCAGCCGGGCGAGCAGGTCCACCGCGACGGCGCCGACCGGAATGGTGGCCCGGTTGATCGGCACAGTGCGCAGCAGCGGCCCGACCAGACCGAGGCAGGCGCCCATGAGGACGCGCGAGGCGGTGCTGGTCCGGCCGGAGTTGACGATGATTCCCGGCTCGGGTCTGGCGGTGACGGAGCCGATCGGGGAGACGGGTGCGAGCCCGCCCAACACTGCGGTGATCTTCGTGGCAACCATCGCGCACCTACCTCTACAGCTGGCGCGTCGACCCCTGACCAGGCTGGAACCCTCGGAGCGGATGTCGGCGCTGACATCTAACACAGTGATGTTTCACACATCGGGGCTCACATAATCAGATGAGCACCGCGTCTGTCTCAGTTATCGCCCGACACGCCCGGTCACCAAACCTTCGTGATCAATTCGCCGACGTGTCGGAACCTCCCCGACTCCGGGGCGGATGGAACTGGCAGACTTGCCACCTATGCGCGGAATCATCTTGGCGGGCGGCACCGGTTCACGGTTGCACCCGATCACGCGCGGGGTGAGCAAGCAGCTCGTCCCGGTCTACGACAAACCCATGGTCTACTACCCGCTGTCCACCCTCATGCTGGCAGGGATCGACGACATTCTGGTGATCACCACGCCGGAGGACGCCGACGCGTTTTCGCGCCTGCTGGGCGACGGCAGCCAGTTCGGCATCTCCATCAGCTATGTGGTGCAGGCCGCGCCGGACGGCCTGGCCTGCGCGTTCGTCCTCGGCGCCGACCACATCGGCACCGAACCGGTGGCATTGGTGCTCGGCGACAACATCTTCCACGGCCCCGGCCTCGGCGCCAGCCTGGAACGCTTCCACGACATCGACGGCGGCGCGGTGTTCGCCTACTGGGTGAAGGACCCGACCGCCTACGGCGTGGTGGAGTTCGACAAGCAGGGTCGCGCGATCTCCATCGAGGAGAAGCCGAAGGTCCCGCGCAGCAACCACGCCATCCCGGGCCTCTACTTCTACGACAACGACGTGGTGGAGATCGCCCGCGAGCTGAAGCCGTCGGCGCGTGGGGAGTACGAGATCACCGACATCAACCGCGCCTACCTCGACCAGGGCAGGCTCAGCGTCGACGTGCTGGCCCGCGGCACCGCCTGGCTCGACACCGGCACCTTCGACTCGCTGCTCGACGCCGCCAACTACGTGCGCACGATCGAGGAACGACAGGGCCTCAAAATCGGTGTGCCGGAGGAAGTGGCGTGGCGGCGCGGCCTGATCTCCGACGAGCAGCTGTGCGAGCTCGCCGAACCGATGGTGCGTTCGGGTTACGGCCGCTACCTGCTGGACCTGATCGACCGCGGAAAAGACTGGTAGCGCATGGAGTTTCGTGAACTGGCGATCCCTGGCGCCTGGGTGGTGACGCCACGCCTGCTCGGCGATGACCGCGGGATGTTCTGTGAGTCGTTCAAGGCCTCGGAGTTCGAGAAGGCCACCGGGCGCCCGTTCGAACTGCACCAGGTGAACACCTCGGTCTCGGCGGCCGGGGTGCTGCGCGGGATCCACTACACCGACGATCCGCCCGGTCAGGCCAAGTATGTGACCTGTGTGCGCGGGGCGTTCCTCGACGTGGTGGTCGATCTGCGGCCCGGCTCGCCTACCTACGGGCGGTGGGACAGCGTGCAGCTCGATGACGTAACCCGGCGCTCGGTGTTCTTGTCAGAGGGGCTCGGCCACGCCATCCTCTCGCTGGAGAACCGTTCGACGGTCACCTACCTGTGCTCGCTCGAGTACTCCCCCGAATTCGACCGGGACATGGACGCTTTCGATCCGAACCTCGGCATCGACTGGCCGACCGAGGGCCGCGACGGCCGCCCGCTCACCTACATTCGCTCGGCGAAAGATGAAGCGGCGCCGAAGTTCCGCGCATAGAAGAACGGCACCACCCGCGAAAGGTGGTGCCGTTCAGGCTTTTCCCAGATCAGGCCGGTTCGAGAACCTTCTCCTCGACGACCGGTCCGTCGACCACCGGCTTGCGGAACCGGGGCAGGAAGACCGTCAGCGCGAACAGCGCACCCACGATCGTGACGCCTGCCGCGAACTCCAGGCCCGGCCGGTAGGTGTCGAGCATCTCCTGCGGGGTGGCACTCGTGCCGTGCCCGCCGGAGGTGACGATGGCGGTGGTCACCGCGAGCACGATGGCCGCGCCGACCTGCATGGACGTCTGCAGCACGCCGGCCGCCAGACCCTGCTCGTCGTCGTCGATACCGCTGGTGGCCTGCACGTTGATGGCCGGGAACCCGACCCAGCCGATGCCGATCAGCAGGATGGCGGGCAGCAGCATGGTCCAATAATCGGGCGCGGTGTCCAGACGCAGGAACAGCAGGTAGCCGATGGCCATCACGCTCAGGGTGACCGCGATGACCGGTCCGGTGCCGAAGCGGTCGATCAGCTTCTCGGAGAAGAACGCCGAACCCACGACCATGATGCCGACCGGCAGCAGGGCCATCGCCAGCTTCAGCGCCGACCATTCCAGGGTGTCCTGCATGTACAGGGTCACGATGAACTGCCAGGAGAAGTACGAACCGGCGACTGCGACGATGGCCAGGCTGGCCCGCAGCAGCGTGGGCTTGCGCAGGATGCCGAGGCGAACCAGCGGGTGCTTCACGCGCTTCTCGGTGATCACGAACGCGGCGAACAGGGCGATCACGGCGAGGAACGATCCGATGGTGCGGCCTGAGGCCCAACCGACTTCCGGCGCGGTGACCACGGTGTAGACCAGCAACAACATGCCAGCGGTGGACAGCAACGCGCCCAGTAGGTCGTGTCCGCCTTCCTCGGCCTTACCGTCCTTGGGGATCAGCGCGAACGCGGCGATCAGGGCGGCGATGGCGATCGGGACGGGCAGCAGGAAGGTCCAGCGCCAGCCGACGCCGGTCATCAGGCCGCCGAACAGCAGGCCCATGGAGTAGCCGCCCGCACCGAACACGGTGTAGATCGACAGCGCCTTGTTGCGCGCTTTTCCTTCGGCGAAGGTGGTGGTGATGATCGACAGACCGGTCGGCGCGGTGAACGCGGCGGCCAGGCCCTTGATGAATCGGGTGGCGATCAGCAGGGCGGGGTCGCTGACGAGTCCACCGACGAGCGAGGCGACGGCGAAGACGGCGAGGGCGATGAGGAAGACCTTGCGGCGGCCGAGCAGGTCGGCGGTGCGTCCGCCCAGCAGCAGCAGGCCGCCGTAGCCGAGGATGTAGCCGCTGACGAGCCACTGCAGGGTGGAGGTGTCGAGATCGAGTTCGGCGCCGATGGACGGCAGGGCGACACCGATCATCGAGACGTCGAGGCCGTCGAGGAAAAGGACGATGCACAGGGTGATCAGCAAGCCCCAGAGCCGGAGGGGCCATCTGGTGGGATCGGTCGCCTGATCTGCGGCCGAGAGCGAGGCTGTCGAAGTCATGCGAGGGACATTACATGCGCACGCATTAATTGCCAACACATAAAATGCCGTTGCATGAAGATGCTCGAACCTCTAGGATGGCCCCATGAACCCGGCTGTCACCTCAGCTCGGCGCAACGAAGCGCCCCCCGAGCTGGTTGGTCAGTGGCGCGAATTACTCGGCAGGCATGCCGCCGTGAGTTGCGCGCTGGAGAAGGCGCTCCAAAGAGACCACGAGATCGGCCTCAGCGAATTCGAAACGCTGGACCGCCTGGTCGACGCGGCCTGTCAGAAGTACCGCATGACGGAGCTGGCCCACGACATCTACCTGAGCCAGAGCGCGCTGTCGCGCGCAGTGGCCAGGCTGGAACGCGACGGCCTCGTCGAACGCAGCATGTGCGATCTCGACCGCCGCGCCATCTTCGTCCAGCTCACCGACAAGGGCAGGGAGGTCTACGACCGGGCCCTGCCCACCCACCGATCGGTGCTCGCCGGTTCCTGGGACAGCCCTACAACGTGCCCGTAGCGGCCACGGTGATGTCGGTGAACGCGCGGCGGTAGCGGTCACAGTCGGCGGGCTTGTCGAGATAGTTGCTGCCTGCGAAGGTTTCCACGTAGACCACCGGCGGCTCCGGTCGATCCACCGAATCGTCGACCCCGAAGTCCAGGATCACGAACCGGCCCGATTCGAGCCCGGCGTGATAGCCGCAGTCGCCGGGAACCACCTGTATGCGCACCGTTTCACGCTCGGCCAGCTCCCGTAATCGCGCGAGCTGACCTGCCCGCACGCGGTCGTCGCCGATCGCGCGCGCGAGCACCGACTCGGCCAGCACCACGTCCAACCGCAGTGGGGCGTCGGCCCTGGTGACCAGCGCCTGCCTGGCCGCGAGCACCCGCAGCCTGCGGTCCAGCTCCGACTCGGTCAGCTCCGGAATCGTCTGCTCTAGCAGGGCTTTCGCGTAGTCCTCGGTCTGCAACAGCGCCGGGATCAGGCCGTCCTCGTACAGGCACAGGCCCGACGCGGCCTCCTCTAGCCCGATGTAGACCTCGAATCCCTCCGCGATCACATCGTTGTAGCTCGTCCACCAACCCCGTGCTTTGGTTTCCCGAGCCAAGGCGGCCAGCGGTTCGACCAGATCGGTCGGCGCGCCGTACACCTTGCACATGGCTTCGACGTCGAGGCTGCGCAACGACGTCTGCCCCGTTTCGATCCGCCAGATCTTCGCTTCCGACCACTCCAGTTGCGCCGCAGCGGTTCTCGTTGTCATCCGCGCGCGATTACGCAGGTCACGTAAGTGCCTGCCCAACTGCCTGCGTGGCATGGTCGAACCGGTGACGCCCTGTGGTGAAGCCATACTTCCCCCCTGTATCCGAACTCCGGCTCCGGAAAAGATCTTTCGGAAGCCGCCCTGCGCAGCCGACATATCGTCGGATCTGCGTACGGATTGTTTCACAATGAATCGGACACCGCGCAAGACCTATTTTTTCTTTCTGAACCGCCAGAACTGCACGGCTCGAACGTCTTCGGAGAGCTGGTTCACCGGCTCGGCCACATCCGACAGCGCCTGGAACAGGCCATCGGCCAGGTCACTGATGTGCTCGACCCGCCCCGCCAACCGCGCTGCGTTGTCGGCGAATTCGAGCATCAGCCGCACCGAGGCCGCGATGGTGAGCCCCAACGGCACCGCCACGAACACCGCGAGCACCCCCAACACAACGGAGGTTTTCCACATCAGCACCGTGAACGCGATCGGCAGGCCGATACCGAAGGAAACGACGCCCAATACATAGGCAAGCGGCAACAAAGTCCTGGTCGCGGGCCTGCGAAACTGCACATCGAGCAGCGAACGCCCCGCCTCGGCGGCCCACTCCTTCGCCGATCCGGTGCTGCGGAACGGCTCCTCGAACCCCGAATCACGCGCGAGTTGCGCCTCGTAGGTATCTTCGTCATCTCGGCTCGGTCGCGGACCCCGGCGCTTGCCGTCGGCCTCTTTCCAAGAGAGCCACCGTGATTCGGCTTCGAACTCCTCGGCGTCGGCTTCGGTCGGCTCAGGCGTACCCGGCACTTCGGTCATGCGCCGAATCCTGCCCCGTTTCCGGCCCCACGCCAACCCAGGAGCGACTGAACCTGCGATAGCGAAGGTCGCGAGATTGAGACGAACCATACACTCACGAACATTTTTTGGTAACGGCGTAACGACTCGGCCACCTCGCGCCGATACGCCCATGAACGCAGCAACGACAGCTCTTCTGAGCCCATGAGGACAAATCATCGGGCCCATGAACGCAGCAACGACAGCTCTTCGGGGAATGGAGAAAACAGTGCGCACGACGTTTCCGACCACCACTACGGCCGCCGACAAGGGTGCCGCCGCGCAGGAGTACGCCGCGCGTGGATGGACGGTCGCCGAAACCACCAACGGCCTCTGCTTGATCACCGACGACGAGGTCTCGGCCATCGAGATCACCGGTGAGATCGCAGGCGATGTCCGTCGGTTCCTGCGCGCGAACAACCTCTCCGGTCCCGTTATCGAGATCCCGGGCGCCGAGCGTCGCGAGATCCACCTGGTCACCGGCGTCCGCAAGGCCGCCATGGCGATCGAGGCCATGCGTGAAGCGGGCGTCATCGTGCACACCGACGGTGCCAGCATCCCGCTGCCGCCGACCCAGCTCGCCGCGGGCAGCGCCTCCTGGGGCGTCGCTCCCACCGAGGCCCGCTGGATCCCGCCGGTCGTCGCCCTCGGTGCGGCCGTTCGCTCGGCCATCGCCCGGTCCCGCAAGCAGAGCGGTGCGCGCAAGCTGACCGTGGCCTGCTGAGCCTGAAACTCACCGAACCCGCGATCCGACGCCTCCCCGACGTCGCCGATCGCGGGTTTTCGGCGTTTCCGGACATCGGCTGCCTCACCTGCGCTAAGCATGAGATATGGCTCCACGTTCGCTGCTCCGAACCTGTCCGCTGTGCGAGGCCGTCTGCGGGCTCACCGTCACCCTGGATGACGCCGACCGGGTGTTATCGGTGCGCGGCGATCGCGACGACCCGTTCAGCAAGGGCTTCCTCTGCCCGAAGGGTGCGAGCTTCGGCAAGCTCGACGACGATCCCGATCTGGTCAGCACCCCGCTGATCCGCGAGGGCGAGGGGTTCCGGGAAGCGAGCTGGGACGAGGCGTTCGATCTGATCGCGGCCGCGTTCGCCGAGATCCCCAAGGGTTCGTCGGCGGTCTACCTCGGCAATCCCAACGCCCACACCGTCGCGGGGGCGCTCTATCTGCCCGTCCTGATCCGCGCCATGAGCACCCGCCACATCTACACCGCGAGCTCCGCCGATCAGATGCCGAAGCAGGTTGCGGCCGGGCTCATGTTCGGCGATCCGCTGACCGTGCCGGTTCCCGACCTCGACCGCACCGACTACTTGCTGATGCTCGGCGCCAATCCGCTCGAATCCAACGGGTCGCTGTGCACCGCACCGGACTTTCCGGGCCGCTTGAAGGCCCTGCAGGCTCGCGGCGGCAAGCTGGTGGTTGTCGATCCGCGCGAGACCAGAACCGCCGCTCTCGCCGACCAACACCTGTTCATCCGGCCGGGTTCGGATGCGTATCTGCTGTTCGGGGTGGTGCACACGCTGTTCGACGAGGATTTGACCGACGTGCGCGTCGACGTCGCCGGGCTCGACGAACTGCGCGCCGCCGCCCTCGACTTCCCACCCGTTGCCGTGGCCGAGCGCACCGGCATCCCCGCCGACACCATCCGCACGCTCGCCCGCGAACTCGCCGCCGCGCCCACCGCCGCCGTCTACGCGCGCATCGGCACCTGCACCGCCGAGTTCGGCACGCTCACCCAGTGGCTCGTCGACGCCGTGAACGCCCTCACCGGCAACCTGGACTCCCCCGGCGGCGCCATGTTCGCCGACGCGGCGGCGGGCGGGGTGGGGCGCAGCAGGCCGTTCCGGCTCGGCCGCTGGACCAGCCGGGTCCGTGAACTGCCCGAGGCGATGGGTGAGCTGCCCGTCGCCACCCTCGCCGACGAGATCGAAACCCCCGGTGAGGGCCAGATCAAGGCGCTGGTGACGGTGGCGGGCAACCCTGTGCTCTCCGCCCCGAGCGGTGCGCGGCTGGACAAGAGTCTGGCCGGGCTGGAGTTCATGGTCAGCGTGGATCGGTACGTCAACGAGACCACCCGACACGCGAATGTGATCCTGCCGCCGCCACGCTCGGTGCAGTCATCGCACTACGATTTCGCGCTGCTGCAGTTCGCTGTGCGCAATTACGCGCGCTACTCGCCGCCGTTGGTTCCGCTCGGCGAGCGGCCGTCGGAAGCGGCCGTGGTGGCCCGGCTGGCGGCCGCGGTGAGCGGTCAGCCGCACGCCGGGACGGGCGCGGCGAGCCCGATCGCGATGGTCGACGAACTCGTCATCGCCGGCACACTGCACAAGGCGGATATGAGCGAGCGCCGCGACGAGCTGACCGGTGCGAACACCACCGAACAGCGCCTGGACCTGATGCTCAAGCTCGGCCCCTACGGTGCGTGGAACGGCGGCGACCTGAGCCTGAAAACGCTCCTGGACAACCCGCACGGCATCGACCTCGGCCCGCTGCGCCCCCGCCTGCCCGGCGCGCTGCGCACCGCGTCGAAAATGGTCGAACTGGCGCCGCCGCAACTGCTCGCGGACGTGACGCGCCTTCGGGCCGGTCTGGGGAGTGAAAGGCCCGCGATGGTGCTGATCGGACGACGTCAGCTGCGCTCCAACAACAGCTGGATGCACAACATCGCCGGTCTTGTCGGCGGCTCCAACCGCTGCACCCTGCAGGTTCACCCCGACGACGCGACCCGCCTCGGCCTCGGCGAACAGGCCGAGATCACCTCGGCGGCAGGTTCGTTGACGGTGCCCGTCGAGCTGACGGCGACGATCATGCCCGGCGTGGTGAGCCTGCCGCACGGCTGGGGCCACGGCGCGAGCACCACCCAGTCGGTCGCGGTGGCGCATGCCGGGGTGAATGCCAATGTGCTGACCGACGATTCGGTGGTCGACATGGTCTCGGGGACCGCGGTGTTCAACGGGGTGCCGGTGACGGTAGGTCCGGCCTGATCGGTCCGGTTCCGGAAACCGTTGCGCAAACTCGGCTTTCATCCCATTCGCAACAATGGACACGCCCCACGGTCTGTTGGCGTCCCCTAGACTGAGTGAGATTGCGGTCACAGCGGGGGTTTCATCTCGAAACCCGCATCAACCGGTACGGCTAGCAGAGGGGACCTGATGCCCGAAAAGTTCGTCGGTAGCGACGGAGAACACGAGCTCCAGGAAACATTGGGTACCACCGAGCGCGCTGAGCGTTTCTACGACGACCAGGTGATCGACTATCTGAACCCCACGATGCTGGATTTCGTCGCCCGGATGGACATGGCCTTCATCGCCACCTCCGATTCGCACGGCGAATGTGACGCCAGCTTCCGCGCGGGCACCCCCGGATTCCTGCACGTGATCGACGATCGCACGATTGCGTACCCCGAATATCGAGGTAACGGGGTGATGGCCAGTCTGGGCAATGTGCTCGAGAACCCGCACGTCGGGATCCTGATGATCGACTTCGTTCGCGACCTCATCGGCCTGCACATCAACGGTAAGGCTCGCATGGTCGCCGACACCGAGCTGCGCGACACCGTCAGCGATCTGCCGCCCGCCGAGCGGGGCAAGACCTCGCAGGTGTGGGTGGTCGTCGATGTCGAAGAGGCCTATATCCACTGCCGCAAGCACATTCCGCAGATGGTGCCGGTGGCGCGGGATCAGCGCGAATGGGGCACCGACAACGTTCGTGCCAAAGGCGGCGACTACTTCGGGGTCAAGGCGGGCAAGCGTGCCCCGGCCGTCGCCGAGGCCAGCTGACTACTTGATCTTGAAGATCACTACCCGCTGCACGATGAAGTTGATGACGGTTGCGGTGCCCTGTGCGACCACGAACGCCACCGGCTGACGCCACCACTCGTCGGCCAGCGCGAAGAACAACAGCGCGTAGATCCCCACCTGCACCGCGAACGTCACCGCGTACAGCGCGACCACCGCGATGAACCGCGACCTGCTCGGCTCGGCCTTGAACGTCCAGCGCCGGTTGATCAGGTACGCGGTGGTCGTGCCCGCGATGAAACTGATCACCTTCGCGAGGATCTCCGGCACGCCGAGCACGTTCGACAGCAGCGTGAGCAGACCGAAGTCGACGATCGCCGAGAACCCACCGGTCAGCGTGAACCGCACGATCTGCGTCTTGAGGTCGACATCGGTTCCGCCGGGCTCGTCGACCAGGGGAATTTCGGCGGGCAGCGGCAGATGCGGTTGGGCTTGCACGTGAGAAGAGTACGAGACCAGCGCGTGGTCGTGCCATGCATGTAGCCTCTAAGCCGATGTCTGAGAAGATTTCGACCACCGCCGACGCTGCGTTCGCGCTCCCCACGCGTACCCGCAAGCTCACCGGTTGGGGTCGCACCGCACCCACCTCCGCAGAAGTGCTCTCGACCGGCGATCCGGAACTGATCGCCAAGGCCGTGAGCATGGTCGCGCAGGACAACGACTCGAAGCCGGCGCATCTGCGACGCGGCGTGATCGCGCGTGGCCTCGGCCGCTCGTACGGCGATCACGCCCAGAACGCGGGCGGCCTCGTCATCGACATGCCCGCGCTCAACCGCATCCACCGCATCGACCGCGATTCCCGCATGGTCGAGGTGGACGGCGGCGTGAGCCTGGACCAGCTGATGAAGGCCGCGCTGCCGTTCGGCCTGTGGGTTCCCGTGCTTCCCGGCACCCGCCAGGTGACCATCGGCGGCGCCATCGCCTCCGATATCCACGGCAAGAACCATCACAGCGAAGGCAGCTTCGGCAATCACGTCCGCTCGATCGACCTGCTCACCGCCGACGGTTCGGTGCGCACGATCTCGCCGACCGAGGATGCCGAGCTGTTCTGGGCGACGGTCGGCGGCAACGGGCTGACCGGCATCATCCTGCGCGCGACCATCGAGATGGCGCCGACGGAGACCGCCTACTTCCTCAACGACGGCATCAAGACCTCCACGCTGGACGAGACCATCGCGGTCCACAGCGACGGCAGCGAGGCGAACTACACCTACTCGAGCGCGTGGTTCGACGTGATGAACCCGCTGCCGAAGCTGGGTCGCTCCTGCCTGACCCGCGGCCGCTTGGCCACCGTCGACGAGTTGCCGAAGAAGCTGCAGAAGAACCCGCTGAAGTTCGACGCACCGCAGCTGCTGACCGTGCCGAACATCTTCCCCAGCTGGTCGGCCAACCGGCTGTCGCTGGGCGCGGTCGGCGAGGCGTACTACGCCATGGGCGGCACCTACACCGGCAAGGTCCAGAACCTGACGCAGTTCTATCACCCGCTCGACATGATCTCGGACTGGAACCGCGCCTACGGGCCCGCAGGTTTCCTGCAGTACCAGTTCGTGGTGCCGACCGAGGCCGTCGAAGAGTTCAAGCGGATCATCATCGACATCCAGGCGTCCGGGCACATCTCGGCGCTGAACGTGTTCAAGCTGTTCGGCGAGGGCAACGCGGCGCCGCTGAGCTTCCCGATGCCCGGCTGGAACATCTGCGTCGACTTCCCCATCCGCCGCGGCCTCAACGAGCTGGTCACCGACCTCGACCGGCGCGTGATGGAGTTCGGCGGCAGGCTCTACACCGCGAAGGACTCGCGCACCTCCGCCGAGAACTTCCACAAGATGTACCCGCGGATCGACGAGTGGATCAAGGTCCGCCGCAGCGTCGACCCGAATGGCGTTTTCATGTCCGATATGGCCAGGAGGCTGGAGCTCCAGTGATCAACGCAGTTGGCAACCCGCAGACCATCCTGCTCTTCGGCGGCACCTCCGAGATCGGTCTCGCGATCTGCGCCGAGTACCTGCGCAAGAGTCCGGCCCGGATCATCCTGGCGAACCTGCCCGGCGATCCGCTGCTCGAGAACGCCGTCACCACGCTGAAGGCGGCAGGCGCGACCCAGGTCGACGTCATCGACTTCGACGCGCTCGACACCGAGTCGCACCCGAAGGTCGTGGACTCCGCGTTCGCCGCCGGTGACGTGGACGTCGCGATCGTGGCGTTCGGTGTGCTCGGCGACGCCGAGGAGCTGTGGCAGAACCAGCGCAAGGCGGTCATGACCGTCGGGATCAACTACACCGCCGGTGTCTCGGTGGGCGTGCTGGTCGGCGACAAGTTCAAGGCGCAGGGCCACGGTCGGATCATCGTGATGTCCTCGGTGGCCGGTGAGCGCGTTCGCCGCTCCAACTTCGTCTACGGCTCCACCAAGGCGGGCCTTGACGGCTTCTACCTCGGCCTCGGTGAAGCGCTGCGTCCCTTCGGCCCGCGCGTCACCGTCATCCGGCCGATGCAGGTCCGCACGTCGGCGACCAAGGCCCACTGGGAAGCCACCGGCTCCAAGGAAGCCCCCCTCACCGTCGACCCGGAAGACGTGGCTCGCCTCGCGGTCGCCGCCTCGGAAAAGGGCACCGAGATCGTCTGGGCCCCGAACGAGGCCCGCTTCCTGATGTCGGCCCTGCGCCACGTGCCGCGCCCGATCTTCCGCAAGCTCCCGATCTGATCGACTGCGTTTCGGACTGCCGCATCATCCCCGGATGGTGCGGCAGTTCTGCTTTGCGGCTCCACTAGGCTGGCCCGGACCGTGGAGCACAGTGGAGCCGGAGGATTGCGCGCCGATGACGACCAATGACGAGGTGCGGGCGGGGCGCAGGGTCTGGGCCGGGGTCGGTGAAGGGGCTGCTGCCGCGGGGGTGGCGCTGGTTGTGGCTGTGGTGGGGCTGTTCGCGTTTTCGGCGGTGCAGTGGCCTGCGTTCAACTCCTCCAATGTGACTCGTGCGCTGACCACGGTGGGGCAGGTTGTTTCTGTTGCGCTGCTGGTGGTCTCGGTGCTGTTGATCCGGCTGCGGAAGTGGCCCGTGGTCGCGAAACTGCTTTCCTGGGTGGGCATTTCGAGTTTCGTCACCGTCACGCTGGGGATGCCCCTGGCCGCGACCAAGCTGTATCTGTTCGGTGTTTCGGTGGATCAGGAATTCCGGACCGAGTACCTGACGCGACTCACCGACAGTGCCGCACTGCGGGACATGACCTATGTGGATCTGCCGCCGTTCTACCCGGCCGGGTGGTTCTGGATCGGCGGGCGCGTGGGCAATGTGCTCGGCATGGACGGCTGGGAAGTGTTCAAGCCGTATGCGATCGGGCTGCTCGCCATTGCCGCGGCTGTCGCGCTGGTGTTGTGGATGCAGTTGGTTCGCGCGGATATGGCGGTGGGTGCGGCTGCCGCTGTCACGGCGATGACGGTGGCTTACGCCTCGCCGGAGGCTTATGGCGCGGTGCTCGTGGTGTTCATTCCGCCGGTGCTGGTGCTGGCGTGGGGTGCGTTGCATCGCCGGTCCGGCGGGTGGGGCGCGGTACTCGGGACCGGGGTGTTCCTCGGGGTGGCGGCGTGTTTTTACACGCTCTACCTGGCGATCGCGGCGTTCACCGTGGTGATCATGGCGGTGGTGGCGGCAGGTCTCGCTATTTACGCGCAGCGGGCCGACATCCGCCGGGCCGGACCCCGGACGAAAGCCGAGGCACTGGCGCAACCGTCTACTGACGCCGGATCGAACAGCACGGACGAGGATTCGGTCGGCGCCGCTGAGGCATCGGCCGACGGTCCTGCGGGTGCGGTGTCCGTGGCAGCGCGGCAACCCGCGTGGCGGGCGGGCGTGATGCCGTTGACGAAGCTGGCGGCGATCGGCGGTATCGCCGTCGTGCTCTCCCTTGTCGTGTGGATGCCGTTCCTGCTGAAGGTGCTGGCGGGCGCGAAGATCCCTTCCGGCAGCGCATTCCACTATCTGCCAGAATCCGGCGCACAGCTGGCCTTCCCGATGCTCGAGTTCTCTTTGCGCGGCGCCCTGTGCATGATCGGCGTGCTGTGGCTCGTGATTCGAGCTGGATCATCGAGGCGCGCACAGGCATTGGGCCTCGGCGTCGTATCGATCTACCTGTGGACACTGCTCTCGATGCTTGCGACCGCAGCGGGCACCACCCTCCTGTCCTTCCGACTCGAGCCCGTCCTGCTCGCATTGCTAGCCGCCGCAGGCGTTTTCGGTTTCGTCGAAGGCGCCACCGCCATCTACCAGGCCCTCAACGAACCCGCCCCGATGCGAACAGCGGCCGCCGCGATCGCCGTCCTCGGCGCCATGGCCTTCGCCCAAACCATCCCCACCGTCCTCACCCACGAAATCGACACCGCCTACACCGACACCGTGCCCACCGACGTACCGAACGCCGACGGTACGTACGGGGTCCGCGCCGACAAACGCAAGCCCTCCGCAGTCGCGTACTACCACGCCGTCGACCAGGCCATCCAAGCCCAAACCGGCCGCCCCCGAGACGAATCCATAGTCCTCACCGCAGACACCACCTTCCTGGCCTACTACCCCTACTGGGGCTTCCAAGCCCTGACCTCCCACTACGCAAACCCCCTGTCGGACTTCAAATCCCGCGCCGCCACCATCGCCGCCTGGAGCAAACTCCCCAACTCCCCCGCCTTGGTAGAAGCCCTCGCGAAGTCCCCCTGGCCGTCCCCCGACGCCTTCCTCTTCCGCACCGACGGCGACAACTACACCCTCCGCCTGGCCGAAGACGTCTACCCCAACGACCCCAACGTCAAGCGCTACACAGTCGCCTTCCCCAAATCCCTCTTCACCGACCCCACCTTCACCACAACAGAACTCGGCCCCTTCACCCTGATCACCGTCCGCCGCTGATGTATTGGGATCCGATGCCGGTCGTGGCCGTCGCCGAAGGCGCCACCTTCGAACTGACCCATAAACCTGGAACGCTGCGGACACTCGAGGCCCCTGCCTCGTTTCTCCTCGGCCGCTGGGAGAACAGGGATTGGCGCAACGTGCCGGGCCCCTTTTACGGCGCAGGCACCGATACCTGCTGGAGCGGGCGCGAATTCGCACCCGACCACATCACGTATGAGGACGACAACTGGGGTGAGATCGTATACCGGCAGCCGACCAACCCGGCCGAAACATTCGCCCTGCTGACCGGGATGTGGTCAGATCCTTTCAGCGGCTTCGGCAGCGACGGCCACACCCATTGGACAATGCAGTTGATTCGCGAATGGTGGTCCGACCGTGCACGTCTCGCGGCTTGGATCGACAAGGCGGCCAGCGCCTTCAGTAGCGACGCCGGCCGGGACCAAGACGCCGCCCATAGTCTCCGAGATTACGAGGCCTACCTGAACAACGGCCTCGAAACCTACCTCGTCGAATATGCCTTCTGGCTCGACAACGGCCGCCCCGCCACCCCAGACGAACCCCGCCCGAGCCTGACACGCTGAATCGGACGCACCCGGCCGAGCGCGCAGCCCGTTCCTCTCCCAGTCACGCACGCCAGGCCGTTCGCTCCTCGAGCGCCTCGACAGTCCTGGCCAGCAGCACTTCATCTCCTTCGATGCGAAAGTGCACATCGTCGCCCGCACGCAAGCCCAATGCCTCACGGACAGCGAGGGGAACCGAGACTCGCCCGTTCGAGGTCAGTCGAGCAATCGCGTCCATAGCGTCTCCTCCTCGGGTTATGTGCGCGGAAGTGCGTCTATGCGTGCATGAACCTCCGTGCTATCCGTGCAGCAAAGTACCGTCCAAGTGCGTACACCGGCCAGCATTCACGGTCGTTCGGCGACCGCCTGAGCGCCTTGCCGATGGAAGCGCTGGGGTGGGCAGCTCTGTGATCCGTCCTCAGGCGGGGGTGCGGCCGAGGTAGTGGAGCAGTTCGGCGGTGGGGGTGCTTGCCGATCCTTCGACGATGGGGGCGTAGGCGCCCCACTGGCGGAGGGGTTCGATGATTTCGGCGTCGGCGCCCGAACCGGGGGCCGGGTGGATCGTGCGGGCGGCCGCAAGGAGGTGGGTCGACAGGTCGTCGTCGAGGGGCGACGGCTGGCCCGTGGCGATCGCGATGTCCCAGGCATGGACTGCCGCGTCGAGGGCCGCGAGGGCGGCCGCGACCGGAGTGGGGAGGTCGCCGTGTGGGAGAGGTGTGGGCACGGTGGCGGTGTCGGCGGCAACAGTGGTCCAGGCTTCGGCGGTTCGGTCGATGGCTTCGTGGACGAGGGCGATGGCGGTGCCGTCGATTTCACCGGAGGGGTCGAAGGGGTTGTAGGTGGGGCCGGGGCCGACGCCGAGGGCGGCGGCGTAGGCGAGTTGGTCGCCTGCGGCGTGCTGGATTACCTGGGTGACGGTCCAATCCGAGCAGGGGGTCGGCAGGTTCCACTGGTCGTCGGTGATGCCGGCGACGACGTCGCTGAGGGCCCGGTAGGAGGTGGCGACCACGTCGCGCCAGACGATTTCGAGGGAGTCGTTGCTGTTCATGATGGAGCCTTTCGTAGTGGTGTTGATGACTCCAGCCTAGAAACCTATTAGGCTTGTTTCTTTCCTAATTCTCGAACGAGGTGAAAATTGGCTGCGACAACCCCACGCGTACTGCGTCTGCTCGCCCTGTTGCAGGACCGCGCCTACACCGGCCGCGAGCTCGCCGACCGCCTCGACATCACCGAACGCACTGTGCGCAACGACATTTCACGACTGCGCGAACTCGGCTATCCGGTGCACGCGGAACGGGGTGCGATCGGCGGCTACCGACTCGGCCGCGGCGCGACCATGCCACCACTACTCCTCGATGACGAGGAAGCCGTCGCCGTCGCCCTGTCCATCGCCGTCGCCCACGACGGCTCACTCGCCGTCTCCGACATCGGCGACCAGCTCACCAGAGCCCTGCGCAAGATCGAACAGATCCTCCCGAAACGCCTGCAGCGCAAGGTTTCCGCACTGCGCGACGCCACCGAAATCGGCCCGGCCACCACTGGCTCACGCGAACCGGACGCGCCGGTCGCCGCGGGCATCCTCACCACCCTCGCCGACGCGGTCCGCCGCACCACCGCCGTCACCGTCGAAACACCCGACGGCACAACAGAACTCGAGCCCTACCGTCTGATCAACTGGCAACGCCGCTGGTACCTGGTCGCCTACAGCATGAAAACCCATGACTGGGCGGCACTTCCAGCCGCCACGATCACCCGGGCCGAGACCGGTGCGCGCGTCTTCGCCCCACGCACTCTCCCCGGCGACGACCTCGTCGCCTTCGTGATGCGTCGCATCGCCTCCACCGCGTGGCGCGTCCACGCCCGCGTCACCGTCCTCGAACCCGCCGAGACCGTGATCGCCAGGATCAACCCGGCGGTCGGCGTCGTGGAGCCGATCGACGAGCACAGTTGCGTACTGCTGACCGGCGCCGACGCGATGGAGACGATCGCGATCTACCTCAGCATGTTGATGATGGATTTCCGCGTCGACGGCCCACCCGAACTGGTCGCGCATCTGCGCACCCTGGCCCGCCGCTACACCGAATCGGTCGCGAACTGACCGCTACGGATCGTTTCCGTTCCGTGCCGGAACCAGGTGTTCATCCCGCTCGACAGCACTACACTGACGAGTGCGGCACGGTCGCCGCCGGCGGATCACACAGGCCCCCGGCGGATGGCGTTGGAATCAGATCCTGCACGTCACGGGTCTCGCGCGACCCGCTACCGGAGGAGGACGTATGTCCGATCCGTTGCACACGAGGGTGTGCCTCACCGGCCTGAACTGTTCCTGCCCGAGCATCAGCGTTTTCCTGGTGCCCGAACCGCTGGTTCGCGGCGGGCAGATGATGCACCTGCTCGAACAGACGCCGGTCGCCGGACGAATACCCGTTCCCACCCCGGACACCGAGCTGATCGACCTGATCCAGGCCGTCCGCACACCACTGGACACGCGTGGGCTGGCCCGCGCGCAGCAGGTCGCGTTCACCGGACCGCACCACGATCCGCCTGCCGCGCGCGAGGTGCTGCACGACCATCTCATCGAAGAACCGTGGGGCCTCGATGTGGACGATCCGGACGAGCTGACCCGGCTGGAGATGCTGCCCGAACGGCGCATCGGGGTGCGGCGTATCGACGATTTCCAGGCACATTCGATCCGGCAGGCGATGGCGGCGGTGTACCGGTATTTCGCGATCGACCAGCGCATTCCGTTGATTTATCACGGTTTCGCCGATCCCCGCGATGGCTGGTTCGCCCTGCGCGCTTCGGCGGTGTAACAGATACCTGTGTTGATCGACACCCGGTAGCCACTGGTGTGCGGGCGCGCGATAGACCACAATATGTGCGGGCAGGGTCAACAAACCGCGCGGTCGGTGTCGCGTGGGGGGTACCCTGCGAAATGTTGGAAGTTCGGCCGACCGAAATCAGTTTTTGGTAGCGCTGATCGGTACGGATGCAGAGGTATTGCTATGACGCTCAGCCGACCGGAGCGGATCGAGGCCTTACTGGCGGGCCCACAACGCCTGGCACGGGAACCTCAGCCGCGTGAACAGCTCGAGTCACTCGGTGCGATCGAGCGGGTCATCATCGACACCACCATCGCCATGCTCTCCCCCGGCCAGAAGTTCGCGCTGCTGTGGTCACTGCAGGTCGGCGAGCACGCGGTCGCCGGAGTGCAGATCAAAGAGCGCGACGGCACGGTCACCAACCTGATGCCGCCCACCGAGGTGCTCGAATACCTCACCGATCACAAGCGCATGTCCTACGCCCCGGAAACGGGCGCCTGGCTCAGCGCCGAGATCTTCATCGCGGGCCCCACCCGCTACAAGACCAACTACTCCACCGGCACCGTGGCGGATTGGATGCCGGAGGTCACGGCCGACGATCTCACCGCCGAATTCGCCGCCTTCCCGCGCCCCGACGCCGAGATCCCCGACTGGGCCCGTTCCCAGCTCGAATGGGCCACCCGCAAGACCGGCTAGACACCCGGATCAACCCGCTGACCTGCGACGTCCGACGGCCGCCTCCGATCACACGATCGGATCCCGTCGCCGTCGAAGGCGACGATGACCGGGCTCGCTCGACGGGTCCGACCGAGCGGCGCCCACTCGCGCACAGGTTCGATGGATAGCATCACCCCCGTGCCGGACCGATCTGAACGTGCGTTCACCCGATACCGCCTGATCGCCCTCGTCTGTGGGCTACTCGGGTTCGTGCTCGCCCTGCTCACTCCGCTACTGCCGGTTCGCCAAGACCGCGCGAGCCTGGACTGGCCGCAGGCAGGCGCGACGAGTGTCGAGGCGCCGCTGGTGTCGTATGTGCCGCAGCGGCTCGACGCGCAGCTGCCGTGCCCGGTGCTGCGCGGGCTACCCGGCAGCGATGTGCGCGGGCCCGAAGGCCAGAACGCGACCCCGCAGCCGACGACCCTGCTGACCACGATCCCGGTCGAGTCCGGTCAGCTCGCGCGTGGCCTGAGTGTGATCGCCCGCGACGGGGTGGTCACCGTGCAGGCCCGCGATGTGCCGATGCTGTCGGCGCCGATCGAGGAGATCGCGCACTGCGACCGGATCTCGATCGAGTCCACCATCGAGGCCACCACGGTGGAGTTCGTCGGTGTGACCCGCAAGGACGGCACCCCGTTCCGCAACACCGTCACCGTCGACAAGCGCCCGCAGATCGTCGGCGTCTACACCGACCTCGACGCGACGGCTCTCACCGGCGCCCGGCTGCACGCCGATATCGACTCCCGCTTCACCTCCACGCCGACCACGCTGAAACTGGCGGCGATGATCGGCGCCGGTGTCTTCACCCTGCTCGCGCTGATCGCCCTGCACCTGCTCGACACCACCGACGGCCGCCGCGCCCGCCACTTCCTGCCCCGGCACTGGTGGCGGATCACCCCCACCGATGTGGTGGTGGTCGCGACGCTGCTCGGCTGGCACGTGATCGGCGCCAACACCTCCGACGACGGCTACATCCTCAATATGGCCCGCGCGTCGGGCCCGTCGGGCTATATGGCGAACTACTACCGCTGGTTCGGGGTGCCGGAGGCGCCGTTCGGCTGGTCCTACGAGGTACTCGCCTGGATGACGAAGATCTCCGACGCCAGCCCGTGGATGCGCCTGCCCGCGCTCGCCGCCGGACTCCTCTGCTGGGCGGTGATCAGCCGAGAGGTGCTGCCCCGCTTGGGCGCTCGCGTGCGCCGCGACAAGGTGGCGCTGTGGACGGCGGGCCTGGTGTTCCTGGCCTTCTGGCTCCCCTACGACAACGGCCTTCGCCCCGAACCGCTGATCGCGGCGGGCGCCCTGCTCACCTGGTGCCTCATCGAACGCGCCATCGCCACCGCGCGACTGCTGCCTGCCGCACTGGCGATCCTCGTCGCCGCGTTCTCGCTGGCAGCGGGCCCGACGGGCCTGATCTGTATCGCCGCCATGATCGCGGGCACCCGGCCGGTCATGCAGATCATCATCAAACGCGCCCAGGGTCTGCGCCCGGCGGACAGCGACGAGGGGGTCACATCGGACGAACCAGCACCACGATTGTCGTTGGGCACCAAGATCTTCCGCTACGCAGCACTCCTGGCCCCAGGAATCGCCGCAGGCACCCTGGTGCTCATCATCGTCTTCGCAGACCAGACGCTCGCCACCGTCATGGAGGCCACCCGCGTCCGTACCCTCGTTGGCCCGAACGTCGCCTGGTTCGACGAACGCACCCGCTGGGACTCGCTGTTCATGCTCTCCCCCGACGGCTCACTGGCCCGCCGGTTCGGCGTGCTGGTGATGCTGCTGTGCCTGCTCGTGTGCATCCTGCAGGTGTTGCGCAAGGGTCGTATCCCCGGCACCGCGCGCGGCCCGTCGGTGCGCATCCTCGGCATCGTCTTCGCGGCCCTGCTGCTGATGATGTGGACGCCCACCAAGTGGACCCACCACTTCGGCGTCTACGCGGGCCTGGCCGGTTCGCTGGCGGCGCTGGCCGCGGTTGCGGTGGGCACCAACGGAATCAAGGCTCCACGCAACCGAGCGCTCTTCACGGCTGCCGTGTTGTTCCTGCTCGCGATGACGTTCACCGGCTCCAACGGCTGGTGGTACGTATCGAGTTTCGGCGTGCCGTTCTGGGACAAAGCGCCGATGGTGGCGGGCAAGGGTGTTTCGACGCTGTTCCTCGGACTCAGCATTCTCGCCCTGCTGGTCGCACTGTATTTCCACCTGCGCGCTCCCTATCGAAAGCTGAGAGCGACAGCACGTTTCGACCGCTTCGCCACCATGCCGCTGACCATCGCGGCAGCACTGCTGGTGCTGTTCGAAGTGGCGTCGATGGCCAAGGGCGCGATCACCCAGTACCCCGCGTATTCCATCGCGAAGTCGAATATCAATTCACTGCAGGGCAATACGTGCGCCCTCGCCAATGATGTTCTGGTGGAGTCGAATACGGCCGACTCCCTGCTCACCCCCTACACCGGCTCCCCCGCCGACGGCCTGAACGCCGAATCCACCGGCTTCACCCCCGACGGCGTGGCCGACGACCTCACCGCCGACGCCGACGAGACCGTGGTCGGCGGCGCCAACTCGGTCGACAAGGATTCCGCCAACAAGACCACCAAGACCACCGGCGCGGGCACGGGCGGCGGCACCAGCGCCGAACCCGGCATCAACGGCAGTACCGTCGCCCTCCCGTTCGGCCTCGACCCCGCCCGCACGCCGGTCCTCGGTTCCTTCCAGGACGGCGTGCAGCAGCAGGCGAAGCTGACCTCGCAGTGGTATCGCGTCGACCTCGGCGACAGCGTGCGCCACGATCCCGCCTACCAGGCCCTCGTGATCACCGCGGCCGGGCGCATCCGCTACGTCGACACCGACGGCGTCGTGCACTACGGCCAGGACCTGCGCGTGGAATACGGCACCCGCGCCGCCGACGGTTCCGTCGACGTGACCGGCTCCTTGGCCCCCCTGGACATCGGCCCGTCGCCGTCGTGGCGCAACCTGCGCGTCCCGATCGACCAGCTGCCCGAGGGGGTGAACGCGGTGCGCTTGGTCGCTGCGGACAACGACATCACCGGAAAGCAGTGGCTCGCGGTCACCCCGCCCAGGCTGCCGAAACTGGTCACCCTCGACTCGGTGGTCGGCCATCAGGACCCCGTGCTGCTGGACTGGCATGTCGGCCTCGCGTTCCCCTGCCAGCGCCCGTTCGAACACCACGACGGCGTCGCGGAGGCCCCGAAGTGGCGGATTCTGCCCGATCGGGTCGGGTCCGACGCATCCAATGCCTGGCAGGACGACATCGGCGGCGGCCCGCTCGGGTGGACAAATCTGCTCTTGAAGGCCGAGACTGTGCCCACCTATCTCGACCACGATCTCGGCCGCGATTGGGGCTCGCTGGAGCGGTTCACGCCGTATCAGCCCGCACCGCCCGCGGAGATCGGGGTGAGGGTGATCGATCAGTCGGGTCTAGCGAAAGAACCGGCAATTCGGGCACAGTGAGACAGTGGCAGCGCAAGGGCAGTGACCGGGCACTTGTGCGTGTCTCTTACGAAAAACTCAGTGCCCGTTAGGGTTTCGATTAGATGAAACACCTGTAAATGACAGCGTAAAGGACCTGTGCCTGCACGTTTGAGCACGTACCCTGGTGGGTATGACAGGAGCCTTCGATGACATGGATCTACGAGATCTCGTCGAGTTGCTCAGCAACGACGAGAAGCTGGAACTACGACCGGCCGTAATGCGGGTACTGGAAAGACTGCCTTCACAAGAGGTTTTACGCCGCGACCTGAACCGTCGCATGCTCAACGTCTGACTCCTGCCGCACACGACCGAAAAGGCGCGAACCACACTATGTGGTCCGCGCCTTTATCTTTTGCGGCTGGCGCCGCGGTTCTCGGCGCTTAACTCCGAGAACAGGGAAACCGGGCTAGAAGACTCTCAGAGGTCCCGGGCTCCACAGGCCGTTGCGGGTTGCGGTGCCGGTCTCGAGTTGGGCGGGAGTCGCCTTCGCGTACTGGTCGTAGCGTTCCAGCGAACCCCAGTCGCGGGCCCAGTCGTCCTTCAGATAGGTCGGGATGGTGACCCGGGCCGCCAGCATCTGCGTCATGCCGAGCGGTCCACCGAACTCCTGCGCCTGCCAGGTGTCGGTCGACGAGATCGCCAGCGGACGGTCCGGCAGGATCCGGTAGTTCGGCACCTCGGCCACGCCGTTGCGGTGCGCGAACGGACGCTGGCACGGGAACTGCAGGCCGACGGCCCAGTCGAGCAGTACCGGCTGGTCGCGGCCGATGAAGGTGTCGAGGCTCTGCAGCTTCGGCACCCGCGGCGGGGTGAACGCCAGCCACTGGTCGCCGATCAGGATCGGGTCGTTGACCATGATGCGCACCGCGTTGACCTCGGCCGGGAGGTCGGCCAGCGGCACGCGCAGGTTGCGCCACGACGGGGCAGGGCCGATATCGCGCGGCTGGTAGGCGCCGAGGACGTTGACGCTGCCGTCGGGGTTGCGGGTGCCGTATTCGACGAACAGCGCCTGCCCGTACTTGTCGGCGCCGGCGTCGTCCTTGGAGGCGATGCGACCGGCCGCGCTGATCACGACCAGCGGCGAGTCGTCCGAGCGGGCGGGCAGCCCGTACCAGGCCGATTCCAGGTGGGCGGGCTGCTGCATGCCCTCCTGGTAGGAGCCGAGAATCGGGGTCTGCGCCGGGTCGAGGCCGAACGGCAGCGCCACGGTGGAACCGTTGATGCCGCGTGCGCCCTCGCCGCCGCCGGTGCCCGCGCTCTCACCTTCGGCGAAGGCCGCGCCGACCGACTGGTTGCTGGTGTTGCCGGTGCCCGGCTTCACCTCGACCGCGTCGGCGGACAGGTCGCCCGGCACACCGTTGGGGGTGAAGCCGACCGAGCCGGTGCCTGCGAGGGGATCGTCGGGGTTGGTGAACGGGCGGGCCGGGTCGACGATCGGGTCGAGCCTGCCGCCGTTGGGGTCGGCTTCGACCAGCACATCGTTGGCCAGGCCGCACGAGTTGTTGCTCAGCGCGTCGATGTTGGATCGGCCGAGCGAGTACCCGGGGTACTGCTGGGTCGCGCCCTTGATCAACGACACCACTTCGAACAGCACCATCAGCCCGACCACGACGGTCAGCGGGATGGCGGCGAACTTGCGAATCCGCTTGCCGCGCTTGGTCTTCGCCGACGGCACCGGCTTCACGTAATCCTCACGCAGGGCGTACCAGCCGACCAGCGCCAAGGCCACACCGAACAGGATCAGCATCACGGTGTTGGAGTTGATGCCGCGCAGCGAGATGGTGCGGTCGAACCACGGCACGCCATAGCTGGACACGTACCAGTAGCCGTTGATGCCGGAGAACGACAGCGCGAGCACGAACAGCAACCCGGCCAGGAAGATCGCCCGGTTCTTGCGTGAACGCAGCGCGCTCTGCGACACCGCCACCGCGGTCACCGCCGCGAGCCCACCCGCGATGCCCGCGTAGGCACCGAAGTGGTGGGTCCACTTGGTGGGGTTGAACATCATGAAGAAGATCGTGCCGAAGACGATCCCCATCAACCGCCAGGTCGGACCCGACGCGATGCCGGGTACCTGACGACGCCGCAGCAGCACCAGCAGCGTGGTGAACAGGCACAGCAGCATCACCAGGAAGGCGAAGCGCCTGGCCAGCGACCCGTCGACGGTCTCGACGAACATGTAGTAGTAGCGCAGGTAGTCCTCGTACCAGGCCAGGTTCGGGCCGGTGGCCTGACGCACCCGGTTGGCTTCCTGGATGCCCGCGAAGGTCTGGTCGCCGTAGACGACCGTGAGCACCAGCAGACCGGCCGACGCGATCGGTGCGAGCAGCGCGGTCGTGCCGAACTGGCGATGACGGCGCACGATGATCCGCACCAGCGGCCGGATACCCGCCAGCAGCGCGGCGATACACATCAAACCGGTGGGTGCGGCGGCGAGGGTGAACGCCGCGATCAGCACCGCGATACCCGCGGGCAGCAGGCGACCGGTGGCGATGGCGCGTTCGATCGACACCCAGGTGAGCAGGGCGCCCAGCGCCACGATCGGTTCCGAGCGCAGGCCATTGTCGAACGGCAGCCAGAACGCCAGGAACACCAGTCCGCCGGTCCACAGCGCCACCTGCGAGCGCTTCACCGCATTGCCAAGGCGCGGGACCACTTCGCGGCTGATCACCATCCAGCACAGGATCGCGCAGAGCAGCGCCGGGACGCGCACCCACGGGCTGGCCGTGGAGATCTCGGCGAACACCTGGATCACGTAGTAGTACCAGCCGAACGGCGCCTCGGGGACGCCGTACCAGCGGAAGTAGTTGGCCGTATAGCCCGCGTCGGGGGCCACGCGCACCATCGACAGGATGTAGCCGTCGTCGGAGGTGTTGGCGCCGACGAAATGCCAGATCAGCAGCGTGCCGATCACCGCGCCGTCGGCCCACGTCGGCTTCAACCAGTTACGCGGCAGGAAGCGGCGGTGCCCGCGCCCGTCACTGCCGTCGAGGCGGCCCAGCGCGGCAAGCGCCAGCAGGGTGCACAGCACGGCCGCGATGATCGCGACCAGCTTGATCAGCGACGGGCTCGAGGAGAACCGGGTGTCGATCGTCGAGGTCAGCGAAAGACCCTGCGGCACCTCACCCTTCAGATCGGTGAACACACCGACGATCTGCGGGCGGAGGTCACCGGCGAGCTGACCCTGCACGGGCACCTGCACGGTTTCCATCGCACCCGGCTGACCGGCGATCGGCCGCTCGACCTGCTTGGTCAGCCCCACGAACTCCGCACTCGTGCGCGACTGATCGGAGCTGATGTGGATCGCCGAACACCCGTCCATCGCCGACCGCTCCGCCGTCGCCACCACCGCGTTGCGATCCACCACATCCACCGCGGTATCGGACACGCGCACGAACAGCGCCTCCAACGCCGCCGCATCGCCCTGCGGGGGCGCGGTCGCCAGCAGCATCCCGCCCTGTTCGGGCAGGGTCGACACGGCGCTACACGGAATCGACACATTCAGATCGATCGGCACCTGCGACATCAACGGCGCCTGCAGGTTTCCGAGCGTGCCGTTCTGTGGCCAGTTCAGTTGCGCGGTCGTCTGAGTGACCGGCAGGAACGGCGTTGCCACCGCGAACAGGGCACCGAGGATCCCGGCGACGATCGCGATCCATCGCGCGATCCGGAAGTCCTTCGCGGATGCCACCGGTTCTGCGGGCGGCTTGGTGAGAACAGCTGTTGCGGCGTCTGGCACGGTTCGCCATGGTATCTGTCCGCCCCTGGTTCTGAGGGGTCGCTCTCACCGGGTGTGGAGTCAGGCCGTCTTGACAGCAGTCGGCGGGTGCGGCGGGACCGTGCCGTTTTAGTGTCATGCCTATCGGCTATCAATTTTTCCATCGGCACGGCGCCTGTGGACATCCCCAGTCGGCACAGAAGTTTTCCGATGGTAGCAGTATGCAAAATACATATTGATCGAAAGCGTGGCAATAACATCGGACCGCATGGCGATCCCGCATTTTAAGGGCGAGAATGCAGGTCCGGGACGAAAATCACCAAGGTTCCTTCGCGCACGAAATCAGCTGAACGAATCATGCACGCCAAACAATTGCGCTTGTATTCTTAAATACGACAGCTTCACTTCGAATGGCTGTCAGTTTCACCCTAGGAGTACGCAATGTTCGACAAAAAGGTATTTGCGCGCGCGGCGATGGTTTCCGTGAGTTGCGCGGCAGCGGCGGCCACCTTCGGAATCGGACCGGCCCAAGCGGCCGGCTCCACCACCATCGCACCCGCGGGCGCGAATGTGACGGCGACCAATTCGGGCACGGTGAAATTCGTGGCGGGCAGCGTGACCGTCACCTGCACCAGCTCCGGCACGACCGGCGCGGTACCCGCCGCACCCGGGAACACGAACCCGAGCGGACCCGTTTCGGTGTCGATCGGGGCGCCGACCTTCTCCGGCTGCACCACCAGCATGTGGGGTGTCAGCGCCACCATCACCACCAGCGGCAGCTGGGGGATCACCGCTCAGAACGGCACGCCCATCACTGGTAGCCTGGCGATTCCCACCGGCGGCATGGTGATCAAGACCAGCGGCCTCGCCTCGTGCACCGCCGTGGTCGCGCCCACCGCACCTGCCTCGATCGCCGGCACCTGGACCAATGGGGCGCCTTCCACGGTCTCGCTGTCCAATGCGTCGGCACCGATCAAGGTGACCGGCGGATTCGGCTGCCCGACCAGCTCCACCACCGGCACGGTGACGGGTACCTACAAGGTGGCCAACTCCACCACACCCGCGGTGCCGATCACGGTCGGCCCCTGATTCCATCGGGAATATTCGGGTGACGGGTAACGCGACGAAGTCACTTCGAATTCGGTGAAATTCATGCGATAAAGACCCGCGTGCGCAGTAATGCGCACGCGGGTCCACATATTGCGAACCCTACTCCGCGGGCAATACCGTGCACTTGCGGTGAGTGCGCGGATTTCGGCATTTCCCAGGTGCGTCCGAAACACTCTTCCGGTGCCGTCCATATGGTTCGAATGCCCATGAGAATCAGTCCGGATGGTTATCCATCTCGGATGGGATTACCGCGATTATCCAGTCCGGGCGCACGCGGGAGTAGATGTTGCGACGCGCCCGCCCGGACCCCCGCTCCCTTCCTGACCTCCGCGCTCCCTAGACTCGACGGCATGACCAAGGTGAATCTCGAAACCAATTACGGACCGATCGTGCTCGAGTTGGACGACCAGGCCGCGCCGAACACGGTCGCCAACTTCGTCGACTACGTGAACTCGGGCCACTACGCCGGCACCGTGTTCCACCGCGTCATCCCCAACTTCATGGTGCAGGGCGGCGGCTTCGAACCCGGCCTGAAGCAGAAGCCGACCAAGGCCCCGATCCAGAACGAGGCCACCAACGGCCTGAAGAACGACAAGTACACCGTCGCGATGGCCCGCACCAACGACCCCCACTCGGCCACCGCCCAGTTCTTCATCAACATCGCCGACAACGCCTTCCTCAACCACTCCGCCCCCCAGGGCCAGGGCTGGGGCTACGCCGTCTTCGGCAAGGTCACCGACGGCTTCGAGGTGGTCGACAAGATCGCCGCCGTCAACACCGGCAGCGCGGGCCCCCACCAGGACGTCCCCGTCGACGACGTCATCATCGAATCCGCTTCCGTCGCTTAATCTTCTCGACGCAGCGCACCGGGCCGCCACCGATTCCCTCGGTGGCGGCCCGGGTACAACGCGCATCGAACTACTGACAGCGACAGACCCGACTCAGGAAACCCACGCTTTCAGTGGCTCGGTGTCGAGGCTGATACCTACCGGGGCCGGGATCGAGACCTCGGCCCCGAACGGCTGGATCAGGATTCGCTCGTATTCTCCGTCAACCGGGTTGCTGCGGACTACGACGCAGCCTTTTTCTCGGTCGATCAAGAGGTAGACCGGGATCCCCGTCCGGGCGTACGCGCGAGGCTTTTCGCAGCGGTCGCGACGGTCGGTGTCTTGGTCGTGGGAGGTTACTTCGACGACCATCAGGACCGGGGCGGGGTCTGCCCACTCTGATTGGCCTGCGAATACTCCAGTCGGCGCCAGGGTGCCGTCCGGTCGCGCTCGGCCCGTGCGGTAGGAGTCGATCTTCAAGCCGCGTTCCGGAAAGAGCCACAGTTCGGGCCGAAGCACGAGCAGGATGCGCATCAGCCATTCGAGCACGCAGTCATGGTCCCCGTCCGGCACTGCTTTCGCCCCCAGCTTCCCCTCGATGTACTCCAGCCGAACACCCTCCGAGACGTGACCGGCAACGCGAGCGAGTTCTTCGAACTCCCCGGTCGTCATGAGCGGCTCAGGCGCTGCGGTCATGGCACAACGATACCCAATGGCCTGCGCAAATGGGCCGCTCGAAGCGCCTTTCAACTGCCCAAGCGCGCAGTCGCACCCTGCGCGCGCAAAAACGGGCCGCTCGGTGGTTTCCGTAGCGGCCCGTTCGGGGGATCTGATTACAGCGGCAACACGTGGTGCTTGCGGGGGTTGCGCTGGATCTTCTTGTCTTGGAGCAACTTCAGGGCTCGGCGGAGTTCGAGGCGGGTGGTTGCCGGTTCGATGATGGCGTCGATGAAACCGCGTTCGGCGGCTACCCAGGGGGTGGCTACGTTTTCGTTGTAGAAGTTGATCAGGTTTTGGCGGATGGCGGCGCGCTGGTCTTCGGGGGCTGCCGCGATTTGGGCTGCGCCGAGGAGGCTTACCGCGCCTTCCGCGCCCATGACCGCGATGCGGGCGGTGGGCCAGGCGAGGTTGATGTCGGCGCCCAGCTGCTTGGAGCCCATGACCGCGTAGCCGCCGCCGTAGGACTTGCGGACCACCAGGGTGATCTTGGGGACCGAGGCCTCGACGTAGGAGAACAGGAAGCGGCCGCCGCGCTTGATGACGCCGACCTTCTCCTGTTCGACGCCGGGCAGGAAGCCGGGGGTGTCGACGACGAAGATCAGCGGGATCTCGAAGGCGTCGCACAGGCGCACGAAGTGCGAGGCCTTGTCGGAGGCGCGGGCGTCGAGGGCACCCGCGGCGGCCATCGGCTGGTTGGCGACGACGCCGACGGTGCGGCCGTCGATGCGGGCGAAGCCGGTGATGATGTTCTGGCCGGTGTCGGCGCTGATCTCCTTGAACTCACCGTCGTCGAAGATGCGCAGCAGGATGTCGTACATGTCGTAGCCGGCATTGTCGGAATCGGGCATGAACGTGTTCAGCTCGCGGTCGGAATCGGTGATCTCCGGCTCCAGGCCGGGGTTCACCACCGGCGGCAGTTCCTGGCAGCTGCTCGGCATGTAACCCAGGTACTCGCGCACCCAGGCGAACGCCGCCTCCTCGTCCTTGGCAACGTGGTGGATGTTGCCGTACTGGGCCTGCGTGCGCGCGCCACCGAGTTCCTCGAGGCTCACGTCCTCGCCGGTGACCTCTTTGATGATCTTCGGGCCGGTGACGAACATGTGCGCCGACTCGGTCGCGACCACCACATCGGTGCAGATCGGCTCGTACACCGCACCACCGGCGCAGTTGCCGAGGATCACCGAAACCAGCGGAACCATGCCCGACAGCGGCTCGAGATTGGTGGCCATCCAGGCGTACCAGGCGAGCGAGCTGATCGCCTCCTGCACGCGCGCGCCACCGGAATCGTTGATGCCGACCAGCGGAATGCCGACCTTCGACGCGTACTGCATCAACCCGCACAGCTTGCGCCCGAACGCCTCACCGACCGAACCGCCGTACACGGTCTGATCATGGGAGAACACCGCCACCGGGCGACCCTCGATCTTGCCGTGCCCGACGACGACGCCGTCACCGTAGAGCGCGGTCGGGTCGCCGGGCTTGCGCACCAGCGCGCCGATCTCGACGAAGGTGCCGGGATCGAGCAGCTGGTTGATCCGGTCGCGAGCACTGGGAATGCCCTTGTGCGCCCGCTTGGCGATGCCCTTCGCGCCGGCGGGCTCCTTGGCGAGCTCGAGCCGCTCGTGCAGATCGGCAAGCTTTTCGGCGGTCGTGCTCACTTACTTATTCTCCCTTGGCGGAAATCGCGGCCAGTTTGGCAGCGAGGTCGGCACCGATCTGGCCGATCCGCGGTTCGTCGACAATCTGCAGGTGGTCGCCCGGAATATGGACGATCTCGAGGTTCGGAACATACTCGTCCCAGCCGCCGTTCGGCCTGCGGTCGGCGAAGCGGGGCTCGAGCTCGATCGCGCCGTCGTGGTAGCGATCGGCCAGGTAGAGCACCACATCGCCGTCGTACTGACGGGGCTCCACCGCCAGCAGGGCGCGGTTCTCCAGCCACGAGGTGCGCTGGTGTTCGAGCACACCACCGGGGATCTTCGCGCCGGACAGCTTGATCAGATCGCTGATCATCGAGAACTGCTCGGTATCGGATACCGCGGCCAGCTCCTCGATCTGCTCCCGGTCGAGCGTGGTTGGCACGTTGTAGGTCTTCTTGGCGAAGGCCTGGTACCGCTCGAGGCGACGCACGCGCTCCTCGGGGCTGTTGTCCTCACCCTCGACGGTCATCGCGAGGTCGATCAGGCCGACGTAGCGCACGTCGGCGCCTTCCTCGCGCAGCAGTTGCCCCACCTGCAGCGCCAGCACCGCGCCCAGCGACCAGCCGTACAGCACGTACGGGCCGTTGCCCTGAATCTTGCGCAGCTCCGGCAGGTACTCGCGGGCGCGGTCCTCGATGGAACCCTCGACCCGCTCGAAGCCGTAGACCGGGGTGTCGGCGGGCAGGCGCTTCATCAGCGGCTCGTAGACCAGGGTGTTGCCGCCGGCCGGGTGGAACACGAACAGCGGGACAGCGTCGGAACCCTCGGGGCGGGCACGCAGCGGACGGATGAATCCCTCCACGTCGGCGCCGCTTTCCTGCAGGTTGCGGACGATGTCGGCGAGCGACTCGATGGTCTCGCAATCGAGCACGTCATCGACGGTGACCTCAGCGCCGACCCGCTCGGTGAGGCGCGCCGCCATCTTCTCGGCGAGCGCCTCTTCCAGGATCGGGAGGGTGTTGAAGATGCCGCCCGGTGAAGCGCCGGTGACGACGGCCCAGGTGGCATAGGTCAGGCGCTCGGCCGCGTCACGTGGCGGAACGTTGTCCTCGTCGCCTGCGGCGGCATCGGCGAAGTAGTCGATGTCAGCGACGGCCGACTCGGTGGGCGCCTGCTCCGAAACCGCGACGTCAACAGCACTATCGGCACCGACCGAACCAGCCCCGGCAGCGCCCTTCGTCGCGGCAGCTTCCGAAACAGGTTCGGCGGCAACAGCTTCCGACGACAGCTCGGCTTCCGACTTCTTCGCCACCGCCAGCGGATCCTCACCCGCGGCAATCGCGGCCCGAGCAGCCTCGACGAAGTTGGCGTCGACACCCAGCTCGACATCTTCACCAGCGGCCTTGGCAGCAGCCTGCTTCTCTGCCATCGCCGCAACCTCGTCGCGATGCTCGATCGCGTAGCGCAGCACCTTCGACACCTCGTTGAGGCTGGCGTCGCGCACGGCCGAGATCTGCAGCTGCGGGATGTCGAATTCGTATTCGACGCGGTTCTTGATGCGCATGGCCATCAGCGAATCGAGCCCGAGCTCCATCAGCGGGATCTCCATCGGAAGATCCTCGACGGCGTAACCCATGGACTCGGCGACGATCACGCACAGCCGCTGCTCGATGGTCTCGCCACTGTCGGGGCTCCACCGGTCACCGGTCGCGATGGCGATCTCAGCGGCGGTCGGCTCGGCGACAGCTGCCGGAACCGCAACGGCGGCAACCGGTTCGGGCAGTGCCGCACCGGAGGTGACGACCGCGTCGAACAGCAGGGTGAACCCGACCGGCGACTTGGCGTGTACCTGCACCGACGCCCCACCGAGGTGCGGGGTCAGCGTGGTGGTCAGCGTGCCGGAGGTGGGCAGCGCGGCATGCGCATGTGAAACAGAGACCGAGACATCGGAAAAGACCTGCGTAGCAGCAGATTTCACCAGTTCGGTCAGGTCGCTCACCGAGGAGGCCTGCACCTCCCAGGCGTGACGGCCGTCCGGCATCGCGACGTGCGCGCCGGGCACACGGGTGTTCCCACCGCCAGACGACATCGAGACCTTGGGCCAGTACTCCTTGCGCACGAACGCGGTTCGCGGCACATCGGCGTAATCACCTTGGGGCAGCAGCGAACTCAGGTTCACGGCGTGGCCGTGCACGTAGAGCTGGGCGAGCGCGCCGATCACACCGGCGGACTCGTCTTCCTTGCGCTTCAAGGTCGGGATGAGCTGCGCGTCGTGCACGCCCGCCGCGAAGGTGGTGCCCAGAACCTGCATCAGCGCAACGGAATTGGGGGCCAGCTCCAGGAACGTGGTGTGCCCGGAGTCGACAGCGGCCTTCACCGCGTTGGTGAACCACACGCTGTGACGCAGGTTCTTCACCCAGTAAGGCTCGTCGTGGATCGGGTCGGAACCGGGCTTGAAGTACAGGCCCTCGTGCACGGTGGAGTACAGGCCGGTCTTCAGCGGGGTCGGCTCGATGCCCGCCAGTTCGGCAGCGAGTTCGCCGAGCAGCGGGTCCATCTGGGAGGTGTGACCGGCACCGCGGGTGGGGAGGATGCGGGCGAACTTGCCCATCGCCTCGACCTCGGCGACGATCTGCTCCACCTGCTCGCGCGGCCCGCCGATGACGGTGTTGGTCGGCGCGGCGTACACCGCGCACTCCACGTCGGGGTACTTCGGCAGCAGCTCCGCCACATCGTGGGCGCTGAGTTCGACGAGTGCCATATTGCGCACTTCGTCGTCGGTGAGCATGGCCTCGCCCTCGCCCATCAGGCGCGAGCGGGCGCAGATCACGCGCACCGCATCTTCGATCGAGAGGCCACCGGCGATGTAGGAACCGGCCACCTCACCCATCGAATGGCCAACTACCGCAGCGGGTTCCGCGCCGTGGGCACGCAACACGGCGGCGAGGCCGAGCTGGATGGTGAAGATACCGACCTGGCAGGTGCCGACGTCGTAGTCCTGCTCGTCGTCGAGGAACATCTCGCGGATCGAGTAACCGGCCTCGTCCTGCACCAGCTCGTCGACCTCGTCGACGGTCTTGCGGAAGATCGCGTTCTCGCCGTAGAACTGCTTGGCCATCTTCCGGTGCTGGGAACCGAAACCGGAGAACACCCAGACCGGACCGTTGGACGCGGGCGAATCGGCGGTGAACACACCGGCGCCCGGCTTGCCCTCGGCGATGGCGCGCAGACCGGTGACGGCCTCCTCGTGCGTCTTGGCCAGCACCACACCGCGCGAACGCTGGTGGCTGCGCTTGGCCAGCGAACGGGCGACGTCGGCCAGCGGCACGTCCTTGCCCGCGCCTTCGAGCCAGTCGGCCAGCTCGGCGGCGGCGCGCTTGCGACGCGAGGGCAGGTAGGCGGACACGGCAAGGACGACCGGCAGCGGCTCTTCGCGCTCGCCGTCCCACTCGACGACGACGGTGGGCGCCACGATCTCGGCGGCGGCCTCGGTGATCGCGGTGGCCTCGGCGACCACATCGGTGGTCTCCGTGCCCTCGATCTCCTCGGCGAGCTCCACGGCGGCGACCTGCTCGGGAGTCACGTCCTCGACCACGGGGGCGGTCGGCACGTACTCCTGCAGCACCACGTGCGCGTTGGTGCCACCGAAACCGAAACCGGAGATGCCGACGGTCGCGACGCCGCTGTAGCGCGGGTACTCGGTGGGCTCGTCGACGACCTTGAGGTTGGCCTGCTCGAAGGGGATGTACGGGCTCGGGCCCGCGTAGTTGATGTTCGGCGGAATCACGTTGTGCTGGAACGACATCAGCACCTTCGCGAGAGCGGGCACGCCTGCGCCGGACTCGAGGTGGCCGAAGTTGGTCTTGACCGAACCGAGCAGGGCGGGCTTGTCGGCATCGCGACTGCGGCCGATCACGCGCGCCAGCGCCTCAGCTTCGATCGGATCACCGACCGGGGTACCGGTGCCGTGAGCCTCGATGTAGTCGACCGAGGACGGGACGATTCCGGCATCGCGGTAGGCGCGACGCAGCACGTCCGCCTGGGCATCCGGGTTCGGTGCGACCAGGCCGTTGGAACGACCGTCGCTGTTGACAGCCGAGCCCTTGATCACGCCATAGATGTGGTCGCCGTCGCGCTCGGCGTCGGCGAGCCGCTTGAGCACGACCAGGCCGCCGCCCTCGGAGCGGACCATGCCGTCGGCATCCTTTGAGAACGCCTTGATGCGCCCGTCCTCAGAGGTGCCAGGGGCGAAACCGAGCGTCGGCATCGGCATCAGCAACATGTTCACGCCACCGGCGAGCGCCATGTCGGCGTCGCCCTCCCGCAACGCGCGGACAGCCTGGTGCACCGCTACGAGCGTGGACGAGCACGCGGTATCCACGGTGACCGAGGGACCACGGAAGTCGAAGTAATAGGACACCCGGTTGGCGATGATGCCGTTGGAGCTACCCATCAGCGCATACGCCTCCGCCGTGGCGGGGATGTTCGGGTCCCGGTCACCGACCGCGAGGGCGGCGATCATCTGGAAATCGCTGGAGGAGGAACCGACGAACATGCCGACCGACTCGCCCTTGAGGTCGCTCGCCGGAATCCGCGCGTGTTCGAGCGCTTCCCAGGTGAGCTCCATCATCAACCGCTGCTGCGGGTCCATGCGCTCGACCTCGATCGGCGAGGTCGCGAAGAACTCCGCGTCGAAGCTCTTGACGACATCCTGGTCGAGGTAGCCGCCCCTAGTCTTGCCCTCGGCGACCGCCGCGGCCACATCCGGGTCACTCAGGAACTCCGACCAACGGCCCTCGGGCAGGTCGCGGATCGCGTCGCCGCGCTCCATGATGAATTCCCAGGTCGACTCGGGAGTGGTTCCCGCACCCGGCAGCCGTGTGGACAGGCCGACCACCGCGATGTCGTGCGCCTCGGACGGCGCGAACGCGGCCGTGTAGTCCGAGTCGTTCTCGACAGGCAGTTCCGGCTCACCGTTGATGATGATCTCGGCCAGCGACGCGATCGTCGGGTGCTGGTAGATCACCGTCGGAGCGAGCGCGACACCGGTGTAGTCCTCGATGTCACCACCGAGAGCCAGCGCATCGCGCGAAGCGAGCCCGAACTCCTCCATCGGTCGGTCGACGGTAATCGCGTCAACCGACTGACCGGTCGCGTCAGCAACCCAGCGACGCAACCATTCGCGCAGCTCGGCCACCGAAAGCTCACCGCTCGTCGGCGGGGTCGCGTTGTCACCGGAAGGGTTCATCGCACGGTCTTCATTCTGGGCGCCATCGTTGTCAGCCATCAGTCCTCAAGCTACCTGTCTGTGTGCAGGGCGCGCCGTGGAACTCCACGCCCGGCATGCGAAAGCACGCCGGGCGTCGTCCGTGTCGAGCCAATTACTCTTCCGGTGCATCGGGGAAAGCCTGCTGGGTGTAACCACCGCGCAGCGTTCCCTCGAGGTAGGCGGCCTTGCAGGCACGCCGGGCGATCTTGCCGCTGGAGGTACGCGGGATGGATCCCGCGGGGACCAGCAGGATGTCACGGGCGGTCACACCGTGGCGCTGCGACACCGCCGCGCGCACCGCGTCGGCGATCGGGCCTGGGTCGGCCTTACCGGCGCCGGGACCACGTTCGGCCACGACCACCAGCTGCTCGGACGCGTCGTCCACGTCGAACTTCAGGCCGGAGTGGCTGTCGGCCGCGAAGACCTCGGCGGGCAGCTGGTTGGCGGGCACCGCGAAGGCCGCGACGAAACCGGGACGCAGCGACTTGGACGCCTCCTGCGCGGAGAACTCCAGGTCCTGCGGGTAGTGGTTGCGCCCGTCGACGATCACCAGGTCTTTGACGCGACCGGTGATGTAGAGCTCACCTTCGAAGTACACGCCGAAGTCGCCGGTACGCATCCAGTCGGCATCGGGATCGGTGCCGTCGGCGTGCCCACCCTCGACCGGTTCGGTGACCTTGTTGCGGAACGCCTTGGTCGACTCGGCGGGGCGACCCCAGTAACCGATGCCCATGTTGTTGCCGTGCAGCCAGATCTCGCCGACCTGACCGTCGGGCAGCTCGCGACCCTGCCCGCTGTCGGCGGTTTCCGGGTCGATGATGGTGGCCCACTGCGACAGCCCCACGTACCCACACGAGACCTGCGCGATGGCCGACTCGTGCGACTGGTCGACGCGCACCATGCGGCCCGCGTTGAGCTCGTGGCGATCCACGTAGACGTACTTGGCCTCGTCCTCGGCACGCGTGGCCGAGACGAACAGCGTGGCCTCCGCCATGCCGTAGCAGGGCTTGATCGCGGTCTTGGGCAGCCCGTACGGCGCGAACGCGTCGTTGAACTTCTTCATCGACGACACCGTCACCGGCTCCGACCCGTTGATCAGGCCGATCACGTTCGACAGATCCAGCGACTCACCGGCCTTCGGCACCCCGCGCGCGGCGGCGTGTTCGAACGCGAAGTTCGGCGCGGCCGCGAAGGTGCCCGCACCGTCGGAAACGGCGGCAAGCTCGTTGATCCAGCGCGAGGGACGGCGCACGAACGCACTCGGCGACATGATGGTGATGAACTTGCCGCCGACGGCGGGCAGGATCACCGTCAGCAGGCCCATGTCGTGGAACAGCGGCAGCCAGGTGACACCGCGCGAGTTCTCGTTCATGTTCAGCGAGTTGATCATCTGCAGCAGGTTGGTGCCCACGGCGCGGTGGGTGATCTCCACGCCGGCGGGTACCCGGGTGGAACCCGAGGTGTACTGCAGGTAGGCGATGTCGTCGATCGCGGTGTCGGGGCGCACCCAGGAGTCACCGAGGGTGTCCGGGATGGCGTCGACGGCGATGATGCGCGGGCGCTGCGCGGCGGGCAGCGAACGGAAGAACTGGCGGACACCGGCGGCCGAGGAGGTCGCGGTGAGGATCGCCGACGGCTCGCAGTCGCCGAGGACGGCGTGCAGGCGGTCGGTGTGGCCCGGCTCGTCGGGATCGAACAGCGGCACCGAGATGGTGCCCGCGTAGATCGCCGCGAAGAAGGAGATCACGTAATCCAGGCCCTGCGGCGCGAGGATCGCGACCCGGTCGCCCGGGTTGGTCACCTGCTGCAGGCGAGCGGCCACCGCGCGCAGCCGTACACCGAACTCCTGCCAGGTCAGCTCGTGCACCTCGCCGTCGCGTTCCCGCGAATAGTCGATGTAGCGGTACGCGAGCGTGTTCGCGTCATTACGGGTGTGTACCTCGACGTGATCGACCAGGGTCCGACCCTCGGGAATCCTGATGTTCCCGGTTTCGTCCAGGTAGTCGTCGAAAGTCTCGTCCATTCCTTCTTCTCCTTGCGAGGACACGCGATGACAAGCTCTGCGGCCTCGACTCGCTATATCGCCACCGGCCATCGAACTCGCACGAACGTGCGTCGACAACCTGCGGATTTTCGAGTGGTCTGCGCGGTGACCACTAACGGCTAGATGTTTTCAAACCAGAATCATGTTACAGAGAGCCCCCGCTCACTCCTCCCGCAGCAGCGGAATGACGGGCGCGAAAGCGTCCATCTGGGTGGGAAAGATGCCCACATACGACATCGAAGTGAGTTGTCGCACACGCTTGACCTGTTCGGCGATTTCCTCGAACGTGCCGATCGCGATATACGGCGAGTCCAGAATCTCCTCGACGGTCAGTTCGACGTCGACTTCGAGGTCGGGGTGCAGGCCGCGTTTGATCGCGTTCAACGCCATCTCCGCGGTCTTCTCCCGGTCGTCGGTGATGAGGATCGCGGTGATGGCCCAGTTCAGTTCGATGTCGGCGAAGCGATCACCGGCAGCGGCCTTGACGATGTTGACCTTCTCGATCGTCTTCTCGAGCGTGATGCCCGAGAGCAGGCCCTTGCCGTTCTTGGTGGTCTGCGGCACGACCGAGACGATATCGGCGTGCTTGGCCGCCAGTGCCAGCATCTTCGGACCGCCACCGCCGGTGCACAGCGGCGGGCGCGGGCCCTGCCGCGGGCGCGGGGTGCCCTTGATGCCACGCACCTGATAGTGCTTGCCCTCGAAATTGCACTCCTGGCCGCGCAGCAGCGTGTCCAGGATGGTCAGCGACTCGTCGAGCTTCTCCAGCCGGATGCCGGGACGCTCGAACGGGATGCCCGCGTTGTCGAACTCTTCCTTGATCCAGCCCGCGCCGACCCCGACCTCCAGCCGTCCCTTGGACAGCACATCGAGGGTGGCCAGCTCCTTGGCGACCACGACCGGATGACGTAAACCGTTGGCCAGCACCGACGTGCCGAGGCGGATCTTGGACGTGGCTTGGGTGAGTGCGCCCAGCGCGGCGATCGGGCCGATCTGATCGCCGAGGTGGTCAGGAACGAAGAAGGTGTCGTAACCCATCTCTTCGGCTTCCTGCGCCGTCTGAACGAACTTGCGCGCGCCACCCTCCTGCTTGTTGCCCTCTCCGGCCGCTCCGAAGCGGAACGGACGCAGCGGCGTACCCAGCGCGGTCAACTCACCGACGGGTGCGGCAGCTTCGGTCATGGACTCTTCGCTCCTGGGGAGATGTGTACTCGGGCGCAATTCCCAGCGCACTTTACAGCGTGCGAGCAATCCGGCGTGCGGATGTCACAGCGGGGCGTGAACCATGGCAATCGGGGCCCCACTGTGACTGTGACAACTCCGTCAGGAATGCGGCGGATGTGGTGCGTTCTCAATAAGCCCGGCGGCCCAGTTGACCGTCCACTGGGTGGCCGTCGTGCCGTTGCTGTCGACGGTGTTCGAGGCGTAGAGAGCGTGTACGGGATTGCCCGCCGAGCGGATCAGCGCGGCGAGACTGCCGAGCACATTGAGCGGATTGAGGGCCTCGCGCGGCGCGTCACAGATCATGTCGCCGGGCACGCAGATGGAGTTCACCTTCGGCGCCAGCGAGCCGAAACCGCCGGGACGCGGACCGGTCATGCTGATGCCGGGCACATTGACGCCCTTGAGCGCCACCTCGGCGCCCTCCCCGGCGGGTGGCGGATCACCGATCTCGGTGGGTTGACCAGGACCGGTGGCGGTGCGGCGACCGTCGGCGATCACCGTCACGCCGAGCACATTGGCCTCCGGAACCGGACCGTTGCCCGCGCCGATCTGGGCGGCGATGTCACCGGCGATCACCCCACCCTGGGAGAAGCCCGCGATCACGAAATTCGTCAACGGGCATTCCTTGTGACGCTGGGCCAGCACGTCCGTCGCCCGCGCGGTGCCCTCGGTGCGGCTGTTGTTGTAGGACGCCTGACCGTCCGGCGGAATGGCGATCGGGTTCGAGAACTGGGCCACGTACGGGACCGTGTACACCTCGAGCCGGTTGTCCGGGAACTGCTGACGCAAGGGCCCGGAAACGCCGAGCATCAACGAGATCGGGTTCGCCGTCGGGTTGTACGGATCGTCGTTGCTCGCCGATTCCCAGGTACCAGGAACCGAGAGCAGCATCACATCGGGACACTCCGCCGACTGCGACGTCGGCGGCGGCGGACCGGGCGGTGTGGGCCCCGGCTCCTTCAGCCTGCCTGCGAGCAGGTACCAGAGCAGCACGATGACGATGATCGCCAGGACGAGCAGCGCCAGCACGGTGAAACACCCCGCAGGCCAGAACCTGCGGGAACGTCGCGTCGGTCGGGGCGTCACTAGCAGTAGGTCGAGTTCGCGGCGGCGATGTAGATCTGCGCTGCCTGGTTGACATCCATCTTCGACGCGTCGAAGGACGGATCGGTGCCCGCCATCGCGGCGACGAAGGTGGCGATATCGGCGTCACTGGCGCCGGTGCCCTTGGTCGAGCAGATGTAAGTCGCGGTGGTGAGCGCGGTGGTCTGGTCGCCGGGGGTGATGCCGTTCTTGGCCAGCTCGTCGAGGAACGCCTTGTCCTTGCCGGTCGCGGGGGCAGCCGCGCTGGTCTGCGGGATGGGCGTCGGCGTCTCGGCGGACGCGCTGGTCTCGGTGCTCGTCGGGGCCTCGGCGGGCGGCTCGATGACGACCGGGGGCGTCGTCGACGACTTCGCGGCGGCGCTGGAGGACAGCGTTGGCGTCTGCGACGCGGTCGAGTCGTTGCCGCCACAGGCGGACAAGAGGGCCACGGCAGCCAGGGCCGCGACCGATCCGGCTACCTTGCCATGGATCCGATGCATGAAGATGTTCCTCGATCGTTCGTCAGGGAAGCGGTCGCAGACCAGGCTAGCCGGACAATCGGCGCTGCCGGGTACCGCGCGGCGAAGCTCAGAGAGTTCTCAGCCCGAGCTCACACCCCGTGAACTTCGGATTTGCCGTCTCGCACCACGATGAACCCGGTCTGGAAGTTCTGCTGGATTCCGCCGGGAACGGTGAACTCGTCGCTCACCGGATACCCGAGTCTGCCGTTCTCGAACCCTTGCGCACCCCAGGCGTCGGCGAGCGCGCCGTTGCGCACCGACCAGGCGCCCGAGAGCGGGCTCCAATAGATGTTGCCGCCCTCGAACCGGCTCAACCGCCCGAAGTCCTTCAGCGGCGCTTCGCCTGCCACGGGGAAACCGAGCGGGCTGTTCTCGAAGCCCAGCTGGCTGTACTTGTCCAGGATGAAGCCCTGCACCTGATGCGCGCCGGTGGCCGGGCTGAAGAACATCGGACCGTGTTCGAAGGCCTGCACCGAGCCGTGACGGCTGGGCGTGGGGGCTTCGGCGGCCACCGGGTAGCCGGCGGGACCGCCCTCGAAACCCTGCTTGGCCCACGCGTCGAGGAACGCGCCGCGCACCACCTGGGCGCCGGTCTGCGGGGTCCAGTAGATCGAGCCGCCCTCGAAGGTCTGCATGCGGCCGCGTCCGTCGGGCAGGCCGTGATCGGCACCGTTGGGCAGGCCCAGCGGCGACGACGCGCCACCGATTCCGGCGTAGGTGCCACCGATGCGCCCGGCCACCGCGTGCGTGCCCGTCGCGGCGGAATGGAACACCCGGCCGTTCATGAAGTCCTGCACGATTCCGGTGCCCGCGGGGTATTCGGCGGTCACGCAGTTGCCGAGCCAGTTCGCCGCCTGCGCGACACCGGCGATCGCTCCGCCGAGCGCGCACGTGGCGCCGCCGGGATCGGTGCCGAGCGCCGCGGCCGCCTGCGTCCACGACTGCCGCATCTCGAAATCCCAGTACGGCCACGTATGTGTGCCCGCGGGACGGTAGTTCGCCTGCACCGGGATCGCCAGCTTCTCGAGCTTGGCGACGAAATTCTGGGTCGAAAGGCGCGAGAGGATCTCCAACCCGGTGCCCGCCCAGTTCTCGCTCATCAACGGCACTTCACCGAGCTGATCGTGGGTGCCCGCCAGCCCGCTGCCGCTGGAGACGTACATGCTCACGCCTTTGAGCTTGTCGGCCAGCAGGTACGGATCGTGGGCTTCCCACTCGGGGCTGCCAGGGGGACCCCACATCGCGCTCGCGTCGAAACCGCCCGCGTCCTTGTTGGCGAAGGTGATCGCCTGCGGCATCCCGAGTGTCGTGGTGGTGAGCAGGCCCGAGTAGGAGGCCACGTATTTCATCAGCCCCGGATTGCGGCCCGCGAGATTCATCGCCGCCGTGCCGCCCATCGAAAGTCCTTGCACCCCACGCACATCCGTAGTTCGCCAGTCACGTTCGAGAATCGGCGGGAGTTCCTTGGTCAGGAACGTCTCCCACTTGTAGGTGAGGCCGTTGTCGGGTGCGAGCCAGTCCGAATACCAGCTGGACTGGCCGCCCACCGGTAGCACCACGTTCACGTTCTTGTCGGCGTAGAAACCCTCGGCGTCGGCGTCTTTGGTCCAGCCGTTCTCGTCGTCCTGGGCGCGCAGGCCGTCGAGCATGAGCATCATCGGGAATTTCGCGTCGGGGTTGCTGTTCCAATCCCGCGCCAGCAGCATCTGCACCTGGATCGGGGTCTTCATCGCAGCCGAGTACACCCACAGCGCCACCCGCCGATCAGAGAGCCAGTCCACCCGCTGCACGGCCGAAACACCTGGCTGCGCCTGCGCGGGAACCGTGACGGCTGGTCCGAGCAAGGCCGCCGCCATGACCGCGATTCCGAGGATCCGACGCATCGGTGTCGAGACTCCACGATTTTTCATCACGCGACCCTCCTCATCCCGGAATTGGGACACAGCATCACCGTCGGTTGTACCGCAGCATCGCGGGATAACCAGGGACGACACGCGAAGGGCGCGTACAACAAAAAGACCGGCCCACCCTGGGGGTGAGCCGGTCTTCGAGGTGTTGCTGAGCGGAAACTACTAGGCGCCCAAGGCATTCAGGATGTGCGGACGTGCCTTCCACAGCTCGTCTTCCCAGTACTTCCACGAGTGGGTACCGGAAGCGCCGATGTCGTACACGGCGTTGATGCCGAGGGTGTTGAGGCGACGCTGGAAGGCCAGCGTGCTCACGAACGAGATGGCCTCGATGCCCATCGCGTTGGCGGTGTTGTAGGCACCGCCGAGACCGGCGGGCTTGTCGTGCTGGGCGGGCAGACCGTTGGCCGAGGAGATGAACATCGGCAGGCCGCGCAGCTCCGGCGCGAACACCATCGGGTCCATCCGCAGCCACGCCGAGCTCCACGGAGCGGCCATGGCGTCGACGTTGAAGCGGCCCGCGTCGAGCATCATCACGCGGATGGCCTCACGCATACCCGGGGCGCCCCAGTTCAGCGGGCCCGAGAGCGAGGACGCGTGCTTGAACTGATCGCGGTTCAGCGCGGCGAGGCGCAGCGCGGCCGGGCCCGACATCGACAGGCCGAGCACCGCGTTGTTCTTGCGGGACACGCCGTAGCCCTCGAGGAAGGCCGGGAGCTCTTCGGTCAGGAAGGTCTCCCACTTGTAGGTGGTCTTCTGGCCGTTGGTGTTGCTGGCGGCGGTCCAGTCGGCGTACCAGCTGGACTGGCCACCGACGGGCATCACCAGGGTGACGTTGTCGCCTGCGAACTGCTGCATCGCGTTGGTCTCGAAAGACCAGGCATTGCGGTCGTCACGAGCGCGAAGGCCGTCGAGTAGGTAGAGCGCGGCGTTGCCGCCGTTACGCGCCCACTGGACCTGGACCTTCACGGGGCCCATCTTGGAGGGCACCATGAGTTCTTCGTAGCCACCGGCCGGTGCGCGCAGCACGGGTGCCGACACCGACGGTGCGGCGAGCGCGGTCGGGGCCGCTCCCGCGGCGATCGGCAGCACGAGGGCTGCAGCGCCGACAGCTAGAATTCGATTACGCCAACCACGAGATGCCGGCGCGACGGCCTTGCCGAAACGCATGTGAATTCCGCTCTCTTTCTGCTGTTATGGCATGCCAGACGCGTCTTGCCGCCCGCGACACGGCCCCGACAGCCCGGTCGATCAGACGGAGGAAACAACGATCTGGTCACACTTACGCTCGCTGGAGGATATTCGACCCACGAATTAACCGCAAGGGCAACAGAACTCGGTTGTGAAATGCCCGCATGCACGGCGTGTCGGATGTGCTCGGACCCAGCCCCGCGAACCTCCGGTTCAGGGTCGTTGCCAGGGGAAAATAAACGCCCGACGCACTAATGCGCCGGGCGTTATGTCTGGATCGACTAACCGATGTTGGCGGACAAATCCGGGATCATCCGCAGCGCTTCGTCATTCCAGGTATTCCAGGCGTGGATGCCGAAGGCCGGGAAAGAGTAGTGGACGTTACGGGCACCGAGTGTCGCCATCCGAACTTCGAATGAACGAGTGTTGGCCAGCGCCAATGCTTCCAGTGCCATGCCGTTCACGGTGGCCATGCTCGGTCCGTCGGTGTTCGTCGGCAGGCCTGAGCCCGCCGCTACCCACAGCCGGGTGTTGTTGCCTACCAAGTTGGGGGCGAACACGAACGGGTCCATCCGCAGCCACTGTGGGCCCCACGGCGGTGCCATGGAGTCCACGTTGTAACCGCCCGCGTCGAGCATCGCGAGGCGAATGGCCTCGCGCATGCCGGGGGCCGAGATGTTCAGGTAGCCCGAATACGCACCGGCGAAGGAGAACTGGTCCGGGTGGTAGGCGGCCAGCGTGAGCGCGGCAGAGCCGCCCATCGACAGTCCGAAGACGCCGTTGCGGTGCGGGTTGAAGCCGAGGCGTGCCGACAGCGCGTTGCGCAGGTCGCCGGTGAGGAACGATTCCCACTGGTAGCGGTAGCTCTTGCCCGGTCCGCCCGAGAGAGCGTTGGCCGCGCCGGAACCGGAGGCGGGTGCGCCCTGGCCGGGAATGCCGAAGAATTCGCTCGGTGCGTTCCAGTCGGCGTAGAAGCTGGACATGCCGCCGACCGGCATCACCACGTTGATATTGGCCGCGGCGAGCGCATTGGGGATATCGGTTTCGATCTCCCAGCCGTTGAGGTGTTCCGGTGCGCGCATGCCGTCGAGAACGTAGACGACCCGGTTGGTGTTGCCGTCGGCCGCGCGCAGCACGCGCGACTTGATCGGGCCCATTCCGGAGTCGACCCAGAAGTCGAAGGCGGCGCCGTTGAAACCGGCCGAGGCGGGAGCGACACCGCCGGAGACGGCCGTCGCGATCGGAACGAGTAGAGCCATGGATACGCCCGCGGCCCAGCGCCGAGCCCACGAACCAGGGGCTGCGGTCTTCACGGGCCCACGCTTGCGGCGCAGTGTTCGCATTCGACTAGACCTTTCTCGCAGACCGAACGCGCAAATCCCGAGCTACGCAGTCGGATCCCTCATCGGACGTCGCGCGGAACCAATCCAGGGCAAAACGGACGATTCAACCTCGACGCATGCTCACTGTGTATAAATCGGTGACGAATGGTCTACATGTTGCTGGAAAGTGACCCGAAGCACAACTCTCAGCCTAATTTGCGGCTGGCGCCGCGGTTCTCGGCGCTTAACTCCGCCTCTTCCCTCCCTCCGGGCACTCCTTCGTCGCACCCTCCGGTCAGTCCAGAGGCGGAGGCGCGCCGAGAACACCCAGGCGGACCTGGCCCAGGTGTTTGAACTGGGTCTAATTGGGGTCCGAACCCTCCCAGAACACGAAGCCGCCCGGTGCTGACGAGAGCACCGGGCGGGTTCTGGGGGTCTAGCGGTGTGACTAACCGATGTTCGCGGACAGGTCCGGGATCATGCGGTTGACTTCGGTTTCCCAGTTGCGCCAGTTGTGCACGCCGGTGATCGGGAAGTCGAAGTGGGCGTTGCCGCCGCCGAGGGTGGCCATGCGGACCTGGAACGCGCGGCTGTTCACCATCGCGAGCAGTTCCAGCGGCACGCCCTGGACGATCTCCATCGGGTTGGACACATCGCCCGCGCCGGGGATACCGCTGGCCGCGGAGACCCAGATGCGGGTGCCGTTGGCGACCAGGCGCGGAGCGAACACGAACGGGTCCATGTGGAACCACTGCTGGCCCCACGGCGGCGCCATCGCGTCGATGTTGAACGCACCGGCCGAGATCATCGCCACGCGCATGGCTTCACGCATACCGGGCGCCGAGATGTTCAGGTAGCCGGAGAACGAGCCCGCGAAGCTGAACTGGTCGGGGTGGTAGGCGGCCAGCGTCAGGGCGGCGGAGCCACCCATCGACAGGCCGAACACGCCGTTGTTGTTGGGGTTGAAGCCCAGTCGAGCCGACAGCGCGTTGCGCAGGTGGCTGGTGAGGAAGGTTTCCCACTTGTAGGTGTTCTTCTTGCCTGCCACCTGGGTGGGCGCGACCGACGAACCGGTCATCGCCGAACCGGTCGCGGCCGAACCGGTGGAGCTACCACCCGAACCGGCGTCGAGACCGAAGTAGCTGCTCGGTGCGTTCCAGTCCGCGTAGAAGCTGGACTGGCCGCCGACCGGCATCACGACGTTGATATTGGCGTCCATCAGGGCGCGGGCGACATTGGTGTCTTTTTCCCAGCCGCTGAGGTCGTCGCCCGCACGCATACCGTCGAGCGCGTAAACAACCCGATTGGTGTTGCCATCGGCCGCGCGGAAGATCCGCGACTTGATCGGGCCCATCTCCGAGTCGACCCAGAAGTCGAAACCTGTGGGATCGAAAGCCGCGTTCGCGGTACCGACGGGACCGGTCACCGCCGCACCGATCGGCAGCACTACAGCCAGGGAGAGAAGCACCGATCGTTTGAGCCAGCCGGCTCCCCGGGCTCTGAGACGTCCGCCACGCATTCTGTTATGGGCCTTTCCTCGTGCGGTTCGCGCGGAACCGCGGTTGCAATGACCGCCGACTAGATACCGGCACACCAGTGCGCCGACGGGCCGTTCCTCCAGTGACCATATCGCTACATCCATAGCTTGGCGTTACCGAAAAGTGATTTAGCGGCGAACACCACAGAATAAGACCTGGCCAACCGGGGTACCTCATAGGTTCACCCGGCTGATCAGGCCGCTCAGCGCGGGGGTTCGGGGAATGGATCGACCAATCCGCAGCGCTGGATCTCGTACTTGGGGATCCGGTCGATCCGGTACTTCGAGAACGCCAGCGCATTGCGGAAGTTGTGCTTGAACCGGTCGAGGGTGAGCGGTTCACGCACCGAGACCATCAAGGCCTGGGTTTCCGGGCACGACATCGCCGTGCGCGCCTGGGTGACCCATTGCTCGTCCATGTACCAGGGCATCCACGGGTGGATGTCGACCATGCCCGAGTCGGCGACGACCCAGTCCGGCAGCAGGCTCTTGTCGTGGCCGATGCGGCCGTCGGCGAGGCGGTCGGAGTGGGCGGCCAGCGGGTAGGCCAGACCCATCGGGTCGATCACGCGGACGCTCAGCGGCACGTTCATGCTGGTCATGCCCAGGTTCAGGAAGTAGACCGTGTGGCCGGACCCCTCGGCGGGGATCGGCTCCGGTGGCGGGTCGAGGTACCAGAACGTGAACGCGGGCGAGTTCAGCAGTAGGCCGCCCTTGGGGTTGGCGGCGATGTCGTTGACCATGGCCCGCATGCGCGGGTAGTCGAGGTAGTCCTCGGCCCGGATCGGGTGGTCCTTGCCGGTGTTGAGCACGTAGTAGATGCGCTCGTCGACGATGCCGGAGGGGCGGATCTTGGTGCCGGTCGTGATCGCGGTCGTGTTGGACGCGTACAGCGACCAGCCCGCCGAACCGAGCAGCGCGACCAACAGGGCCACGACCGACCAGTCCGACTTGCGGAAATGCAGCGGAATCGGAACCACAGCCACCGGCAGCAGCAGCAGGAACAGCTGGGTGAGAAGCATCCGCCCGTGCATGAAGTCGCCGCCGACGCGCACCGCGTACACGGTCAGCAGCAGGCCCGACCCCAGCACCATCACCATCACCGCGCTCGGCGACCGCAGCCACTGGCGAATCCCGGTCACCGAGAACTTCGGCAGGGCGAAGCCACGGGAAAGACCCGCGATCACCCCGGCGATCAGCAGCACGAGCAGCGGGATCCACAGGTAGTACGGGCCGACCAGGTCCCACAGGTAGGTGGCGCCCTGACTCCACTTGGCGCCGCCCGCGTCCTTGGCGACCGCGGTGTTCGGATACGGCAGGCCGTAGTAGCCCATCCGCCAGATCTGGTACCCCACCGGCACGACCCCGGCCACGAACACGATCAGCGCGCGCAGCACGATCGGCCCGAACCGGAACTGCGGCATCGGCGCCAGGAAGATCATCCCGAGCGCGAGCACGCCGATCAGCGTGGCCTCGGGACGAACCAGCGGCGCGAGCCCGGCCAGGAAAACGAGCCCCAACAGCGAGGGCACACGCACGACCGCGGCCTGACTCCACCGGATCATCAGCAACCACAGCAGCCCGACCCAGCAGATCACCAGGCCGCTCTCCAGCCCGGAGGTCGCGTAATCACGCGCGGGCGGCAGCGCGATGTAGACGAGCACACCGGCCGGAATCAGCAGCTGACCACTGGTTCCACCCCACAGCCGCGCGGTGCCGAGCATCGCGAACACCACCGCGAGCACCGAAACCACCAGCGACACCCCGAGCACCACGTACTCGAGGCGGGCCTGGGTGAGCCAGGAGAAGAACCAGACCAGGTAGGTCCACGCGGTGCTGGTGTTGGCCTCGACCCGCTCGTCGACATTGAAGACCGGGCCGTTGCCCGCGAGCAGGTTGCGGATCGTGCGCAACACGATCAGGCCGTCGTCGGCGATCCAGCGCCGATTCCAGGCGCCCACCGTGAACAGCACGGCGGTGACGACCACCCCACCGACGAAGATGGCGCGGGACAGCACCGATTTACGCAGGTCTCTGCGCGCCGACTCGTCGTCGCGTAGAGGTTCGTATTCGGTTGAATCCTGCTCCGCTACCAACATCTCGTCAGGTGAGATAGACAGCGACACCTACCGCTCCGATCCAGGCAATAGCGAGGAACTGCAGGATGCGGTCCCCCAACGCGATCTCTTCGGGTTCTCCGGCCTCGCCACCATCGACGTCGACCGCGTAACGCAGGATTGCGATGGTAAACGGGATCATCGAGATCGAGTACCACTGGGTGTCTCGAGCCGAGTCCTGCTGGAATGCCCAGAGGCCGTAGAACACCACGACCGCGGTGGCGGCGAGCGTCCAGATGAAGCGCAGGTAGGTCGGGGTGTAGTACTCGAGCGACTTGCGGATCTTGGCGCCGGTGTCGAGCGCGATCGCCAGTTCGGCGTAGCGCTTGCCCGCGGCCATGAACAGCGAGCCGAACGCCATGATCAGCAGGAACCACTGCGACAGCGCGATGCCCGCGGCCGCGCCACCGGCGACGGCGCGCAGCAGGAAGCCCGAGGACACGATGCAGATATCGAGCACGGCCTGGTGCTTGAGGCCGAGGCAGTAGGCGAGCTGGATGCCGATGTAGATCGCCATCACCACGGCCAGGTGCCAGGACGCCAGGAACGAACCGGCGATCGAACCGACCAGCAGCACCGCTGCCAGCGCGTAAGCCAGCTTGACAGGAACCACGCCCGCCGCGATCGGCCGGAAGCGCTTGGTGGGGTGCGCCCGGTCGGCGTCGACGTCGAGCGAGTCGTTGACCAGGTAAATGCCGGAGGCCGCCATGCAGAACACGATGAAGGCGATCGCGACGTGCAGCAGGATGCCCGCGTCGCCGACCGCTTCCGGTCCGACGGCGAGCGGCGCGGCGAGCACCAGGACGTTCTTGACCCACTGACGTGGGCGCATGGCCTTGATGACACCACCGAGCAGAGTCTTCGGCGGGCCCTTCACAGCACCCTCGTCGAGGACGGCGGCGGACGGTTCTTCGCTCATCTGGGCCAAAGTTCTTTCAGTTGCGGTCACTGTGTTCCATTCTGGCGCTCACAAGCCCTGCGTGGTTACGCAAGCTTCCGCCTCCGGGCTTTGAGCTCGCCGCCAGGGCGGAGTCTCTTTTCGGCAGCTAGCACGGCAGCAGCCGACGCGGCCCCCAAAGCGGAACCGGCGATCACGTCGGAAGGGTAATGCACCCCGAGCACAACCCGGGACAGCAGCATCGGTGGGACGATCACCGCTGGCAAGGGTAGCCCGGTGAGCCGTCCAAGCAACACCGCCGCCGCCGTCGTGGACGTGGCGTGCGAGGACGGGAAGCTCAGTTTGCTCGGCGTCGACACGTTGACCTGCACCGACGGATCATTGGGCCGCGGGCGCCGGACGATGCGCTTGATCACGATCGACGCGGCGTGCGCGCCGACCGCGCCCACCGCGACCCCGGCCCACTGACGGCGGCGCGGCTTGTCGACCACCCAGCCCGCCGCGGCGATGCCGACCCAGCCGAGCGCGTGCTCGCCGAAGTGCGACATGCCGCGCGCGGCGGAGATCACGGCAGGGCTGGTGCCGATGGTGCCCTGCACGGCGTTGAGGATCGCGACCTCGACCGGGACCTCTTCGTAGTCGCCGCAGCAGCCGCCACCGCAGCAACCTTCGTCGGCCATTTCCACTTCGGGGAGTTCGGTGTCGGTCACTTCGTCGTTCCGTTCAGGCCGAAGGTCTTCTCCCACGCCGCCGTGCTGGTGAGCTCGGCGTGCGCGGCCCGGTAGCGCTGCTGCATTTCCGGGAAGCGGGCGGTCAGTTCCTTGCGCAGGCGCAGGGCTTCCTTGAGCAGGTCGCGGGCCTGGCGCGGGTTGCGCTTGCGGTAGACGACGCCGCGCCCGTCGGCGGTGGTCACGGTGACACCGTCGACCTGCGAGAGCAGATACCAGCGCGCGTCCAGCGTTGGCACGTTGAGCTGCGGGGTCTCGTAGGTGGCCGGGTCGGCCTTGCGGAAGTTGTGCACCACGCCCTTGGCCAGGCGGGCGACCTTCGCGATGGGGTTGCCCGGTTCGCCGACCGCGCCGACGCCGTGGCGGTTGGCCAGGGGTAGTTCGGTGGACGACGGCACGACGACCGCGTCCGGGAACTCCTTGCGCATGGCGTGGATCTTGCCGAGCGCGGTGGGGAGCATGTCGTGCAGACCCTCGGGACCGGCCAGGAAGTCGCGGATCGCCTCGTTCTGAATGGCGACCGTCGAATATTCCAGGCAGAGAAGGTGTTTCAGTGTTGCCTTGACCGTGTTGACGATCATCGGCTTGCCGTCGCCGGGCAGATACATCGAGGCGACGACCAGGCGGTTGCGCAGGTGGAAGTAGGCCTGCCAGTCGATGGCGTCGTCCTTGTCGGACCAGGCCATGTGCCACACGGCCGCGCCCGGCAGCGTCACCGTCGGGTAGCCGGCTTCGCGGGCGCGCAGACCGTATTCGACGTCGTCCCACTTGAGGAACAGCGGCAGCGGCTGACCTATCTCTTCGGCGACCTGACGCGGGATCAGACAGGTCCACCAACCGTTGAAATCAACGTCGATACGCCGGTGCAGCAGCTTGGAGTTGTCGCGATCCTTGAGCGGGTACTTCGAGAAATCGTGGTCGTAATCGACGTTGGCCGGGGCACTCCACATGAAGACGCCGCGGTCCACGACCTCGCCCATCACGTGCAGGTGTGAACGTTCCTGCAGGTTGAGCATCTGCCCACCGGTCAGCACCGGCGACTTCGCGAAGCGCGAGAAGGCAAGGGCGCGCAGGATCGAGTCCGGCTCGATCTCGATGTCGTCGTCCATGTAGGCGATGAATTCGGCATCGGTCGTCTTCAGCGCCTCGTACATGACCCGGCTGTAACCGCCGGAACCACCGAGGTTGGGCTGGTCGTGGATGGCGAGGCGATCACCGAGAACGCTTGCGGCTTCGGCGAATCCGGGCTCGTCGACCACCTTGCGGGTGCCCTGATCGGGGATGATCACCGCGGCGATCTTCTCCAGCACGAGCGGGTCGGAGCCAAGTGCACCAAGGGTTTTCACCGCGTCGGTGGGGCGGTTGAACGTCGGCATGCCGACCGCGATGGTCCCGTTGCCCGGCGCTTCCTGCGGCGCGTAGTACCCACCGGCGAGCAGTGTGACGGCGGTGTCGGTGGTGATGTCGAACCAGATCCAGCCGCCGTCTTCGAACGGGCCCAGATCGGTTTCGAACTCCACGACCACCGAGTCCGCGCCCTGTGCGACGGCGAATTCCTTGCCCTGCACGTGGATTCGCGAACCGTCGGCCTTGGAGCGGTAGACGTCGGCGCGGCCGTGCCCGGCCAGTTCCAGTCGCAGCACGACCGACTTCAGCACGCTCCAGCGACGCCAGTAGCTGGCGGGCAGCGCGTTGAAATAGGTGCAGAACGACACCTCCGACTCCGCGCCGATCGACAGCGCGGTGCGGCTGGTGGCGTGTGCGCGACGGGCGTTGGTGGTGGATTCCTCCAGGTAGAGGGTGCGCACGTCCAAGGGCTCGCCCGGTCGCGGCAGGATGACGCGCTGCAGCAGCGAGATGGCGCGGGTTTCGGTCTGCACGTCTTCGAGCATCGCCTTGGTCATGCCTCGTCCACCAGCGGCGCGCCGGATTCCAGGTGCGGGCGCAGGACATTTTCGAACATGGTCAGTGCCGAACCGATCGCCATGTGCATGTCCAGGTACTGGTAGGTGCCCAGTCGGCCGCCGAACAGCACCTTCTTGGTGGCGGTTTCCTTCTTGGCGCGCTCGCGGTATGCGAGGAGCTTGGCGCGGTCGTCGGGGGTGTTGATCGGGTAGTACGGCTCGTCGCCGGTCTGCGCCGAGCGGGAGAATTCGCGCATGATGACCGTTTTGTCGGTCGGGTAGTCGCGCTCGGGGTGGAAGTGGCGCGGCTCGATGATGCGGGTGAACGGGACGTCGGCGTCGTTGTAGTTCATGACGCTGGTGCCCTGGTAGTCACCCTGTTCCAGCACCTCGGTCTCGAAATCGATGGTGCGCCAGCCCAATTCGCCTTCGGCGTAGTCGAAGTAGTGGTCCAGCGGGCCGGTGTAGACCACGGGTGCGTCCGGGTTGGCGGCGACGATCTCGTCACGCACGTCGAACCAGTCGGTGTTCACCCGCACCTCGATGAGGTCGGAGGCGGCCATGTTCTCCAGCCACTTCGTGTAGCCCTCCTTGGGGAGGCCCTCGAAGGTGTCGTTGAAGTAGCGGTTGTCGAAGTTGTAGCGCACCGGCAGGCGGGTGATGTTGCCCGCGGGCAGCTCGCGCGGGTCGGTCTGCCACTGCTTGGCGGTGTAGTCGCGCACGAACGCCTCGTAGAGGGGACGGCCGATCAGTGAGATCGCCTTCTCCTCGAGGTTCTGCGCGTCACCGGTCTCGACCTCGGCGGCCTGCTCGGCGATGAGCGCCTTGGCCTCTTCCGGGGTGAAGTAGCGACCGAAGAACTGCGAGATCAGACCCAGCCCCATCGGGAACTGGTAGGCCTGGCCCTTGTGCATGGCGAACACCCGGTGCTGATACCCGGTGAACTCGGTGAACTGGGTGACGTAATCCCAGACCTTCTTGTTCGACGTGTGGAACAGGTGCGCACCGTACTTGTGGATCTCGATACCGGTCTGCGGTTCGGGCTCCGAGTAGGCATTACCACCCAGGTGGTAGCGGCGGTCGAGCACCAGCACCCGCTTGCCCAGCACGTTCGCCGCACGCTCGGCGACGGTCAGCCCGAAGAAACCGGAGCCGACCACGATCAGGTCGTACTGGTTTGCCGGTGCATTGGAATCTGCGTTGACGGAGTTACCCTCAGGCGATGCGGCGGTCACGGGTGCCCAGCGTATCGGAAGACCGCAAATTGTCCCGGTGGAGTCACCGATCACCCCCTGACCAGGCCATATCTTCCTGCCGGTCGGAAGGTGGCGCCGACTGTCAGTACTGCGGGTATTGCGGGTAGCCGCCCGGCCGACCCGCTCTGATCCAGCGGCCCGTGGACGGGGCGACTACGAGCAGGAAGATCAGCAGGGGGATCGCGCCGCCCACGGCACCGCCGATCAGCACCATCGTCGCTTCGTCTCCCGCGGCGCCGTTGCCACTCAGCAGGGGGATCGCGGTCGAGAGCACGCTGAACACCACGCCGATCCCGGACAGGATGATCAGGATCACCCGCCCGGAGGTCTTGCGCCGGAACAGCAGGATCGCGCCGAGCAGCCACAGCAGGCAGGCCGCGGACCCGACCAGCAGGCTGAGGGTCGCCGCGGATCGAACCTCGTCCGGGGTGGCGCTTCCGGTGTTCTCGCTGAACAGGATCGCCGCGGCAAGGCCTATGCCGCCCAGTCCGAGCACTGACAGAATCAGCGAGATCACCGCGGCGGTGATCGCGGTTCCGCCGCCGGCCCGAGGCTGGCCGTAGCCGGGGTACGGTGCGGCGCCGTAAGCCGGTGCGCCATAACCATTGTGGGCGGGCGCGCCGTAGGGCTGAGCGTAGCCCGGCTGGGCACCGTACGGGTCGGGCCCGTAGCCGGGTTGTGCGTAACCCTGGCCCGCGTACGGATCTTGGCCCTGCTGTGGGCCGTACGGATACCCCATCGTGTCCCCCTCTTGGCGAGCTGTACCTGTGGCCGCTGTCTGGTGTCCCGGCCCCGCGGCGATGCTGACCTGCTGAAACTATACGTTCGGTCCGACAACATCTTCCGGGCGAGCGAGGGTGTAGGCGGCGGTCCACGGCAGGGCAGCGGGCAACAGCACGAGTCCACCGAGCAGCGCGCTCGAAAGTGCCGCTGCCCAACTGTGATTCACCATCGCCGTCACCGCACCGGGTACCCCACCGAGGCCGATCAGAATCGAACGGGCGACGGATTCGTCGGCGAACCAGTGGATCCCGTATCCGGAGTCGTAGTTCACGAGGGTGGCGAGCAGGCCGAGTAGACCGAGGGCGAGCTGCGCGGCTGCGGCGACGACGATCACCCATCGCCCGGTCTCGTCCCGGCGCGCCAAGAGCACGCCGCCGTAGACGAACGCGACCACCGACACCAACGCGCCGAGCGTGGCGAACAACGCCAGCGAGTCGTCGAGTTCGCCCGGATCGCTCAGGAACGACCGCACCAGAACCACAGCACCCACCAGATTCGCCAGCGCGGCGACCCCCGCGAGGCATACGACGACGATCGCCGCCACCTCACCGCTCTTCGACTTCGTCTCCAGCACGACCATCCCCCGACCGTAGCGTTATCGACCGCGCCGTACCGAGTTCGAGCCCAAGCGCGTCGAGCCGACCACTACCGGGTGAGGGTCCAGCGCCGGGTCGGCTCACTCAAACTGAGCGCGAGGATCACCACATTGAGCACCAACCACGCATCCAGCGGCCCGAACCGCCACCCGTGACTGGCTCCGTTGAGCACGATGACCAGCAAAGTCGCCCCCGCCATCACCGCCGTCATGGTGATCAACATGCGTCTACCGAGCATCCGCCGCCGCAACAACAGCACCGCCCCCAGCAGATACACCACTCCCAACCCCCCGACGATCCCCGCGCCCACATAATCGAGATCGAGCTCGCGACCGACCGCCCGCAGCACCGAGGTCGCCGTCCCGACGACGATTCCCGCTGCACCGACCAGCACCCCGAGCCAGCCGGCGATCACCGCGGTCACCGCACGCGAAGGCCGCTCCGACCGCACCTGTTCCACCACTGTCCCCGCTATTTGTCGACGTCGCCGTCAGTTATACGGCGGAACCGGCGGACGCGGGATGTTCAACGGCGCGAGCTGGGCATTCGGTGGAGTCTGGATCCAGCGGTCGGTGGCTGGCACCAACGCCGCCACCAGCATCGCCGCGGCCGCCGCGACAAGCCCCATATCGATCATTGCCAGGAATCCATCGTCGCTGCGGTCGCCGATGATCGCCCACCAGAGTGCGACTGCCAGCGCGATCTCACCGCCCACGACAACCATCCACTTTCCGAGCTGCTTGCGCTTCAGCAACAGGAACCCGCCGATTCCGAGCAGCACCGCGAACACGGCGAACAGCCCAAGCCGCAATACGGAATCGGCAACGATCCCAGATCGGTATGGCTCGAAGAAGTCATCCGAATAGATACTGACCAGCCCGTACACACCGGTGACAACACCGAGGGCGCTCATGATTCCGGTCGCAAGCGCCAACCCCCCGGCGATCCCGCTGGCCAGCGAGCTCGGGGACACCGGATGCGATGGGCGCGCCCGGCTTGGATTCCCGCCGCCCATCGGCTGTGCCTGCATCCCAGACGGTGGTTGCGGAAAACCTTGTGGCCCTGGCTGAAAACTCACTTGCTCCCCCGAAATGGTCCAGTCGCGATAGCGCTCCGCGTCGGAGCTTACCCACGGCGTCGCGGCGGAGACCGAGACAACCGCGCCCGGACAATTGCTGCCTGGGCGCGGTTGTCATCTCGATGTCCAGCGGCATGCCCGCCAACTCTTCAGGCGGGATGTGCTGCGGCGTAAGCGCGGAACGCTTCCAGGATGTACTCGGCAGTACCTTCACCGTGCACGTCGTAGTTCTTCCGGAAGCGCGGATCGGCGACATACATCTCGCCGAGACCGACCAGGTATTCGTTGGTCACCGGCTTACCTTGCGTACCGTCGCCGAGCCACACCCGGTGACGCGCGACGATCGCCTGAACTTCAGCCCCATCGACGGGAAGTCCTGCGGCCGCGGCCTTTCCGAAGTCGGCGGCGATATCACGCTGGGCCTGCAGGAACGCCTTCTTGTCGCCCTCGGTCAGCGAACGCCACCAGCGGTCGCCGCTCTCGTACGCGTCCCTACCCCAGCGCTCGGTGACTTCTTCCTTGTACTGCGTGTGGTCGAAACCGTCGAAAACCTCTGCGGCCATGAGCGGTTCACCTCTTTCTGTCTTGCGCAACGTGGTCGACACCGATTCGATCTGCCGCGCCACCCGATCCTGTTGTTGCCGAAGCAATTCCAGGTGGGTGCGCAGCGCACCGGCGGTGTCCTGTTCACCGGCGAGAACCTCGGCGATCACGGGGAGTCCGAGGCCGAGTTCGCGCAGCAGCAGGATTCGCTGCAGTCGAACAAGGGAGGTCTGGTCGTAGTAGCGATACCCGTTGGCCCCGATCCGGCTCGGCTCCAACAGGCCGAGCTGCCCGTAGTGGCGCAATGTGCGACTGGTGGTTCCCGCGGCTTTCGCGAGGTCCTGAATGGACCATTCACCCACCATGACCTGCTCCCTTTCTCGTCGGTATCTCCACTCTGCAAGTTGACGCTACGTCAAGGTCAAGCGTTCGCGGGAACTCGTGCCGGAGCGCCTGCGATCGGCTCGGTCGAAGTTCCGACGACCCGCGACGGGATCTGACCGAGCACGGTGCCTGCGAGGGCGACACCGAAGCCGACGATTTGCAGCGCGGTCAGCGCCTGACCCAGTGTGATCCAGCCGATCACCGCGGCCGACACCGGGCTGAGCAAGGCGAGGAAGACCACCGAAGTCGCTGGTACGCGCGAGATTCCACGGAACCACAGCCAGTAGGCCAGCGCGGTGCCGATGATGCCGAGGTACAGGTAGCCGCCGACGGCCTGACCGTCGAGCGCGGGCGGCGCGCCTTCGATCACCAGGGCGAGCGGCGCGATGAACAGCCCGCCCACGGTGAGCTGCCAACCGGTCATGGCGAGCGGGCCGACGCCCTCGGGTCGACCCCATTTCTGGGTGAGCACGGTTCCCGCCGCCATCGACGCCGCACCGGCGAGCCCGGCGAACACCCCGATCACGTCGAGTTCGGCGGTGCCGCGGAGCACCACCAGCGAAACGCCGACCACGCCGACGACACCCGCGATCGCCTTGCGCCTCGACGGCGCCTCGGCCAGCAGCACCGCGGCGAACCCGAGCGCGAAAATCGGCGCGACCGCACCGAGCACCCCGGCGACCCCACCCGGCAGCCGATACGCGGCCAGGAACAGCAGTGGGAAGAACACGCCGATATTGAGCACACCCAGCACCGCGGCCCGGCCGAGCCACTTGCCGTGCGGCAGCACTCTGGTCAGCGCGAGCAGCACCAATCCGGCGGGGAGTGCGCGCATCAGCGCGGTGAACAGCGGCCGGTCCGGCGGCAGGAGTTCGGTGGTCACCGCGTAGGTGGAGCCCCACACGATGGGGGTGAGTGCAGTGAGCGCGAGGGTGCCCGCGTAAGACGGGCGGGTTGCGGTCGTCATGTTCACTCCTGATTGATAATCTCAACATTGAAATATCTACTCGCCGGAGTATCTCTTCGTCAAGTAGATGAACGTTAAGAATTTCAATCGAGAGGGAAAAGAGATGCGCGACGCGGTCGACCTGATCACCGAGCACTGGCACACCGCACGGCCTGACGTCGACGTCTCACCGATGGCGATCATCGGCCGGATCAACCGGATATCACGCGTCCTCGAACAGGAGCTGAAGCAGTTCTTCGCAGGTCACGGCCTTGAGCGCTGGGAGTTCGACGTGCTGGCCACCCTGCGTCGCTCCGGCGGCGAAGTCGGCCTCACCGCGGGTGCGCTCAATCGCGCGGCCATGATCACCTCCGGCGCCATCACCAACCGCATCGACCGCCTGGCCGCGAAGAACCTGGTCCGGCGCGTCCCCTCCCCCGACGACCGCCGCTCGATCTTCGTCCAGCTCACCGCCGAGGGCCGCGAACTCGTCGACCGTCTCCTACCGCTGCACGTGGCGAACGAGCAGCGCCTGCTCGCCGCCTTGGGCTCCACCGACCGCGCGCAACTCGCCGACCTACTGCGCACCCTGGCGGTGGCACTGAACGACACCACGCTCGATTGAGCAGTGCAGGACTGGCGTAATCGTACAAATCGCGACGTTTTAATCAGTTTTCTGATTATTCGGAGGCGTTTGGGTGATTACGCCAGTCACTCCCCGTCGTGCGGGCCGGGCGCCGCGCCGAGGTCCGGCTGGCTGTTTTCGGGGTGCGCGCCAGGCGACGCGGCCGGATTCACCGGTCCGTGGACCGGTTCACCCCTGACCTCGGCGTCGGTGGGGACCTGCAGTGCCTGCGGGTCGACCGGCGATACCGCTTGAGGCACACTGCCTTCCGGTGTTTTCAGCTGGGGTCGACCCGATGCGGTCGAAGGCAACTGGTCACCCGCCTCGGGTACCAACTGGAGCAGCGTGGAGAAGTCGACCACCTGGGCGCCGAGCGTCTGCGTCGCCACGATGACGCCGTTCGTGTACAGCCGGTACGTGCCCGCCCGTTGCGGCAGCAGCATTTCCGGGCCGATCGGCTCACCCACCGCACTGTTGGCGCCGCCGATCCGCCGGTACTCGGTGTCGATCACCGACTCGCCCGCCAGTGCCTCGATGGTCAGATCCGGCTCGGCCGGTACGGCGGGAATCGGTGGGGCAGGGGCGGATTCGACGAGTTCGTCCGGTGACGGTCCGACCTCGAAGGTCTCGATATCGGCGGGGCGCCCGCCGTCGGGAGCGGCCGAGTACTCCGAACGCAGGATCTGTCCGTCGCGCAGCAGCACGGTGCCGGTGGTGGCGGCGACCGCTTCGGTGGAGCGCGAATCCTCTTTCACCGTACCGGGATAGGCCTGGCAGTCGGTGGTATCGCAGGTCTGCGCGTAGGCGTAGCGGTTCTCGGCGAGGGCATAGGAGCGGGCCGCGATCGCCTGTGCGCGAAGGGCTTCGAAGGCGCCCTGGTCGGCCCAGTTGGCCTGCATTTCCGCGGGCAGAACGCCGGCGAGGTAGTCGTCGAGATCCACTTCGTTGACGGTCCGGAAAGACTCGCCCTCGAGCGCGACACCGAGCGCACCGCGATAGGCGGTGCCGCCGCAGAGGGTCAGGTGTTCCTCGGCGGGTCTGCCCGCGCCGTGGCCCAGCGGGTAGACGAACGGATCGTCGGTGGCGGCCTGCCACAGGACTTCTCCGTCGCAGCCGGCTGTCACGACCACGTTCGCGCCGCCGTCGGGCAGTGGGGTGAGGTGGGCCGCGTCGCCGGGGCCGATCGTGCGGCCCGCGACCTGCGCGCCCGCGGCGGCGAAGGTGTCGAGGGTGGCGTCGTCTTGCGCTTGGAGCCGGACACCGATCGTTGTCGGGCCGATTTGCCCGAGGTCTGCGCCGGGGTAGTAGTGGCCGAGGATCTCCTCGGCCGACCAACCGGCCCTGGCGTTGTCGAAGGCGCCGACCTGGCTCATGCCGCGACCGTGTCCCGCACCGACGGTCGGCGTGATCTGCCCCGGCAGGATCTGCCACAGCCCGATCGCCCCGGTCAACGCCAGCACAGTGCCGCTGACCAGCACCGGCATCGGCACGGTCCGGATCATCGGCACGGCCCGGCGACGGATGCCACGGCCGGTTCTGCGGTTGATCTTGGTGTCCGCTCTCATACTGCGCTCCCACGGTTTCGCGGTTCTACCGGCGGAACTCGCGTCGGCATGTCGTCGTCGCCGAGCGGGATCCGAGGGCTACATTCGAGCAATCACATAAGTCTCGAGTTGAGGTTGAGATGTGTGACGTATGTTAACTAGTGTGATGCGTGAGGTTAGAGGAAGCAAGCATCACATGCACCGAATGCACGAACTGAATCCGTTCGCGGCCCGCCTCGACCTGGACTGACCTTCAGGGTGCGCCGAAGGAGTACCCGGCGGGAAGCAAGGTCGAGGCCGACTGGGCCGCGAACACGCGGCGCCAGCCGCCGGAAAACACCTGCTCGACCCTGATAGGAGTCGCACGTGCGATACCGAAAGCCGAAACGTTCCTACGTGCTCCCGGTGGTCACGACCCTCGTTGTCGCCGCACCGATCGGCGCGTTCGCCCTCAGCGACTCGACCGATTACCGCAGCGCCAACGATTCCCAAGTCGCGGCCGTGCCCGCGCAGCTGGCCGAGGTGGCGCTGACCTCGGTTCCCGACATCACGGTCCCGCTGCGCGACCTGACCGGCCTCGACCTGCCGGACCTACACCTCTCCGACCTGCGGATGCTGCAGCTGCCGCCCTCGATCCCGATCCCCCCGGGATTGCCGCTCCCCCCGGGCGTGGCGCTGCCCACCGAGATCCCGCTGCCCCAGATTCCGACGAAACCGCAGCCGACCCCGACCCAGCAGGCCGCACCTGGCACCGCGACTCCGCCTGCACCAGGTGCCGCAGCACCGCCTGCGCGCCCGCCGGTCCCGAGCACGGCGGTCCCCACCGCGCCCCCGGCCGCTCCCCGCGCCCAAACCCCAGCTCCGGGCGCACCGGCAGCTCCCGCACCCGGTGCTCCCGGCGGAGCACCCGCCCAAGCCCCAGCGGCTCCTGCACCCGGCGCTCCCGGCGGAGCAGACGCCCCGGCTCCAGCAGCTCCGGCCCCAGCGGCTCCCAGCGCCCCGGCCCCGGCGGCTGCCGCCCCAGCGCAAGCACAGGCAGCTCCCGCACCGGCGGAACCTGCACCGGCCGCTCCAGCGCAGGCAGCTCCCGCCGCACCGGCCCCGGCGGCTCCAGGGGTCCCTGCGCAAGCAGCTCCCGCCGCCCAGCCGCCCGCACCAGCAGGCGCTCCGATCGCCCAAGGTCGTTCCACCGCACCGAAATTCATCGCTGACCAGGAAAATCTCGAACCCGGCACCACCCCCGACACCCCTGCCCTCTCCCCGGGTGCGGTCGGCGCCGACGTCATCGACCAGGTGGGCGCGCAGGTCAAGGAACTCACTCAGGAAACCCCGTTCAGCATGGTCGCCCTGACCGCCCGCGACCTGACGAACACCACCACCAAGCTCCGCGCCCGCCAGCAGGACGGCAATTGGGGCCCCTGGTATGACGCCGATCCGATCGACACCAGGGCCACCGACCACACCCCCTCCGACGCACCCACCGGCACCGAACCGATCTACGTCGGCGAGACCACCGCGGTGCAGATGCTGGTCACCCGTAAGCCCGCCGCGGGCCCCGACCACGACCCGGCCCATCTCACCGAGGCCGCGCTAAAGGCCGTGTTGATCAACCCGGGCCGGGCCGCGATCGATGCCGCGCTCAACGACGTCGCCGCGGCACTGCCCGGTGGCGGACCGAAGGTCATCACCCGCGCGCAGTGGGGTGCCGACGAGTCGATCCGCTGCCAGGAACCCACCTACGACGACGGCGTCGGCGGCATCACCGTGCACCACACCGCCGGTCGCAACGACTACAGCCGCTCCGAATCGGCGGGCATCGTCCGCGCGATCTACGCCTATCACGCCGAAACGCTCGGCTGGTGCGACGTCGGCTACAACGCCATGGTCGACCAGTACGGCCAGATCTTCGAGGGCCGCTACGGTGGCCTCGACCGGGCGGTTCAGGGCGCGCACGCGGGTGGTTTCAACGAGAACACCGTTGGTGTGGCGCTGATGGGCAACTACGAGGCCGAGCAGCCGAGCAACGAGGCGATCACCGCGATCGGCAAGTTCATCGGCTGGCGCTCCAAGCTCGCCGGGCTCGATCCCCAGGGCGAGACCACGATGTACTCCGAGGGCACCGAGTTCACGCCCTACGCCCAGGACGAGGCCGTCGACCTGCCGGTGGTGTTCGCGCACCGCGACGTCGGCAACACCGACTGCCCCGGCGACGCCGCCTACGCGCTGATGGATCGCATCCGTGGCATCGCGGCGGGCAATTCCAACACTTACAGCTCGCCCGCGACCGCGCATCGCCCACCGAGCCAGCAAGCCCGTGCACCGCAGGGCAATATGGCCGAACTCGGCGCGATGATCGACAAGTTCCTCGGCCTGTCCAGCGACAACGCGATCGCCAAGCACTGGGTCGCCAAGGGCGGGGTCGACGGTCCGCTCGGCGCGCCGCAGTCGGACCTGATCGCGGGTGCGCAGGGGCGTCAGTACGCGAAGTTCGCCAACGGTTTCGTCTATTCGGGCGAGGGCGGTGAGGTGTTCGAGGTGGTCGGCGCGATCCTCGACCGGTACCTGAGCCTCGGGGCCGATGCGGGCGTGCTCGGGTTGCCGACGGCCAGTTCCTACGTGGTGCCCAACGGTGTGCGCACGGATTTCCAGCACGGTTCGCTGGTGCTCAACGAGCTCACAGGGATCGTCACGACGTTCTGGAAGACCTATGACGAGACCTACAAGCGGGAGATGAACGGGCAGCCCAAGCCAGGGCAGGCACCGACCGCTCCGCCACTGGAGCTCGCGGTACCGGCTCCGGCTCCCGCCGATCCGCAGGCCCCACCTGCCGGACCGGCACCGGCCGAACAGGTTCCGGCTCCGGCCGAACCGCAAGCCCCACCCGTCGAACAGGTTCCGGCAGATCCGCCGGTCTCCGAACCCGCCCCGACCGGCTGACCCCGGTCACGGCGAAGAACGGCCGGTGCACCCTCCGAGCGAGGGGCACCGGCCGTTTCAATCGGCTACCGCCACCAACGCTCGAGCACCATCGCGACACCGTCGTCGATATTGCTGCCCGTCACCTCGTCGGCCGCCGCCCGAGCCTCGGGATGTGCGTTGCCCATCGCGACGCCGTGACCGGCCATCGCCAACATCGGCACATCGTTGGGCATGTCGCCGAACGCCACGATCGCCGAATTCTCGACGCCGATGCGGCGGGCGACCTCGGCCAGCCCCGACGCCTTCGTCACCTTCGGCACCGCCAATTCGATCAGCCCACTCTCGGTCGAGTAGGTGATCTCGGCGCGATCACCGATGAGCGGAGCCAGAACGGCGCGCATCTCGGAACTGCGGGCCGAACTGAGGCGGATGAGCATTTTGATCGCGGGGGAATCGATGACCTCGGCGTGCGAGACGACGGTGTCGTCGGGATTGAGCCAGGCGTGTTCGTAGGTCGGCGAGCTGACGAACTGCTGGGTCACAGCGTCGTGCGCGCTGGCCCCGACCCGCTCGGTGGCCAACCCACAGCCCGGTAACGCGCGCTCGGCGACCTCGGCCAACCAGCTCAAAGTCTCGACGTCGAGGGTGTGGCTCGACAGCACCCGATCGGTGGCGCTGTCATAGACAACCGCGCCGTTTCCGCAGATCGCGAGCGGTGCGTACCCGAGTTCACTGACGACCGGTTCGATCCAGCGGGGCGGTCGGCCGGTGGCGAGCACGAAGGTGGCGCCGTCGGCGACAAGCGCCCCGACGGCGGCCTTGGTGCGCGCGGAGACCTTCTCGGAGTCGTCGATCAGCGTGCCGTCGACGTCGCTGGCCACCAGCTGCGGTTTCGGGTGCAGGTGCGTCATCCCATCTATCCTGCCGCACGTCGCCACGCGAGGACGCCGGACTGTCCCTATGATCAGGGCCTGATTACCCGATCCAGAGGGGACTGATGACCGGCTTCCTGTTGCGACGCACCCTCAATTACGTTGTGCTCCTGCTGCTGGCATCGTTCTTGGCGTTCAGTCTCGCCTCACTCACGTTCAACCCGCTCGAGAGCCTCGAGCAGCGCAATCCGCGGCCGCCGCAGTCGGTGATCGACGCCAAAGCCGAGCAGCTGCACCTGAACGAGCCGATCCCACAGCGCTATCTCACCTGGCTTTCCGGTATCCCGCAAGGAGATTTCGGGACCACCCTCGCCGGGCAGCCGGTGAGCGAGGAGCTGGGCAGGCGGGTCGCGGTGAGTCTGCGATTGCTGATTCTCGGTTCGATCATCGGCACGGTGCTCGGCGTGCTGATCGGTGCGGCGGGGGCGATCAGGCAGTACAGGTTCAGCGACTATTTCTCGACGGTGCTGTCGCTGCTGATCCTGTCGACGCCGATCTTCTTGCTGGCGACTTTGTTGAAATATGGTGCTTTGCAGGTCAATACGATGACAGGCACGCAGATCTTCCTCTACACCGGCGAAACCTCGGCGACCCAGATCAGCGGGTTCTGGAACCAAATGGTCGACCGGGCACAGCATTTGGTGCTGCCGACCCTGGCGCTCGCGCTCAGCGCGATGGCCGGCTACAGCCGATACCAGCGCAACGCCATGCTCGACGTGCTCGGCAGCGATTTCATCCGAACGGCGAGAGCCAAAGGCCTCACCCGTAATCGGGCTCTCTACAAACACGGACTGCGCACCGCACTCATCCCGATGGCCACCCTGTTCGCCTACAGTCTCGGCGGTCTGATCACCGGGGCGACGTTCGTCGAGAAGATCTTCGGCTGGCACGGTGTCGGCGAATGGCTGATCGACGCGGTCAATGCCCAGGACCTCTACGTGGTGGTGACCGTGACCGCGTTCGCCGGCCTGGTGGTGCTGATCTCCGGTCTGCTCTCCGACATCGTGCTCGCCCTGCTCGACCCGAGGGTGCGTGTCTCGTGACCGATACCGAACTCATCGTCGTCGGCGCACCGGAGGTGGTCGCGGCCGGGCGCCGCAGGCTCGTGTGGCGTCGTTTCCTGCGCAACAAACCCGCCGTCGTCGGCTCGGTGATCCTGCTACTGCTGCTGGTGGCCAGTTTCGCACTGCCGCCGCTGCTGCCGTGGGACTACCAGCAGATGGACTACAAGGCGCTGCTGAAACCGCCCAGCCTCGAGCACCCGTTCGGCACCACCAAGATCGGCCAGGACGTCCTCGCCCAGACCCTGCGCGGACTCCAGAAGTCGCTGATCATCGGCTTCTGCGTGGCGCTGTTCTCCAGCATCATCGCCGCGACCGCGGGTGCGGTGGCGGGGCTGCTCGGCGGTTGGTCCGACCGGGCGATCATGTGGCTGGTCGACCTGTTGCTCGTGATTCCGAGCTTCATCATCGTCGCGCTGTTCGCGCCGCGCACCAAGGGTTCCGGTTCGATCGTGATCCTGATCGTGCTGCTCAGCGTGTTCGGCTGGATGATCTCCGCACGTATCATCCGTGGCCTCACGCTGAGCCTGCGCGACCGTGAATTCGTCCGCGCCGCACGGTATATGGGCGCGCCGACCCGTACCGTGATCCTCAGCCACATCGTCCCCAACATCGCCTCGATCCTGATCATCGACACCACGCTGGCCGTCGGCTCGGCGATCATGGCCGAAACCGGTTTGAGTTTCCTGGGTTTCGGTGTGCAGCCACCGGATGTGTCGCTGGGGTCGCTGATCGCCGTCGGCACGCAATCGGCGCTCACCTACCCGTGGTTGTTCCTGTTCGCCGGCGGCCTGCTGATCACGATTGTGTTGTGCGCCAACCTGGTTGGTGACGGTCTGCGTGACGCCTTCGACCCCGGCGCCCGAGGTGCGCGCAAGGATCGCAAGAAGGTCGTCGAGCACAGGGACCAGGCGCAGGTGGAGTTGAAGAAAGCCGAGAAGCGATGACCGCGTCGACCGCACCCCTGCTCGAGGTCACCGACCTGCGGGTCTCGTTTCCCGGCGAGGAAGGCCGCGTCGAGGCCGTGCGCGGGGTGAACTACACCGTCGCCGACGGCGAGGTGCTCGCGATTGTCGGCGAGTCGGGTTCGGGCAAGTCGGTGTCCTCGCTCGCGGTGATCGGCCTGCTGCCCGAACAGGCACGGGTGCAGGGTTCGGTGCGCCTGCGTGGGCGCGAATTGCTCGGGCTCGGTGACAAGCAGATGTCGAAGCTGCGCGGTTCGTCGATCAGCATGGTCTTCCAGGACCCGCTGTCGGCACTGACCCCGGTGTACCGGGTCGGCGATCAGATCGCGGAAGCGCTTCTCGCCCACGGCAAGATGAGCCGCAAGCAAGCCGGGGAACGCGCGATCGAGCTGCTCGAGCTCGTCGGTATCGCCGATGCGCGCGCCCGGTCGAGGGCGTTTCCACACGAGTTCTCCGGCGGCATGCGCCAGCGCGTGGTGATCGCCATGGCCATCGCCAACGATCCCGCCCTGATCATCTGCGACGAACCGACCACCGCGCTCGACGTGACCGTGCAGGCGCAGATCCTGGCGCTGCTGCGCAAGGCCAGAGACATCACCGGTGCGGGCGTCATCATGATCACCCACGACATGGGCATCGCGGCAACCGTCGCCGACCGCGTCGCGGTGATGTACGCGGGCAAGGTTGTCGAAACAGCTCCTGTCGCAGAGCTTTTCGCAGCACCTCGCATGCCTTACACAGTCGGCCTCCTGGGTTCCATCCCGCGTATGGACGGCCCGCCCCGCACCCCGCTGATCCCGATTCTCGGGGCCCCACCGGCCATGCACGCCCTGCCCCCCGGCTGTTCGTTCGCCCCGCGCTGCCCGGTCGCGATCGGCGACTGCACCGCCGCCGAACCCCCGCTGGAAAAGGTGAGCCCCGGTCATTCGGTGGCCTGCATACGCACGGCCGAGGTCGGCACACAGCGACTGTTCGAGGCCTACCGCGAGGAGATCCCCGCCCCGGCACATCCCGATCACACCGACGACGAGGTGGTTCTGCGGGTCACCGACCTGGTGAAGACCTTCCCGCTCACCTCCGGCGTGCTGCTGCGCCGTCGCACCGGCGAGGTCCGCGCGGTCGACGGCATCAGTTTCTCGGTACGCGCCGGCCGCACCCTGGCGCTGGTCGGCGAATCCGGTTCGGGCAAGTCGACGACCCTGTCGCAGATCATGGACCTGGTCCGCCCGCAGTCGGGCAGCATCGAGGTACTCGGCAACGACGTCGCCACCCTCACCAAGCCGCGCACCCGCGAGATCCGGCGCAAGATGCAGATCGTCTTCCAGGATCCCAGCGCATCGCTGGACCCGCGGCTGCCGATCTTCGATGTCCTCGCCGAGCCGCTGCGCATCGACGGCCGGTCCCGCGAAGAGGTCAACCGACGGGTGCCAGAGTTGTTGCTGCAGGTGGGATTACGTCCCGAGCATGCCGATCGCTACCCGGCCGACTTCTCCGGTGGGCAGAAACAGCGCATCAGCATCGCCCGCGCGCTGGCCCTCGACCCGCAACTGCTGGTGCTCGACGAACCCGTCTCGTCGTTGGACGTGTCGATCCAGGCAGGCGTGCTCAACCTGCTGCGCGATCTTCAAGCCTCGCACGGTCTTTCGTACCTGTTCGTCTCCCACGACCTGTCTGTGGTGCGCAACCTCGCCCATGACATCGCGGTGATGTTGCAGGGCAAGATCGTCGAATCCGGCCCGGCCGAGCAGATTTTCGCCGATCCTCAGCACGAATACACACGCTCGCTCATCGCGGCCGTACCGGAACCCGTCGTCTGATCGGAGCCCCCATGCGAAACCGTCGAATACCTGCAGGCCGCACCGCCCGATTGCGCTGTGCCGCCGTAGTAGTGGCGGCCGGGATGATCGTGGCGGGCTGTGGGGGCGGCAACGAGTCGGCGGCCGGGTTGAGCGATGAGATCGGCTCGACCAGCGACATCAATCCCGCGCCGACCGACGCCCTGCGCGAGGGCGGCAACCTGCGCCTGGCCACCACCGACTACCCGGCCAACTGGAACATCCTGTCCAACGACGGCAACAACGGCGAGATCGGCGAGATCGTGCGCGCGATGCTGCCGCGCTCGTATGAGGTCGACGCGGCGGGCGAGCTCAGCATCGATACCGACTTCTTCACCGATATCACTTTGACCAGTACTGATCCGATGGTGGTGACGTACTCGATCAATCCGAAGGCGGTGTGGTCGGATGGTTCACCGATCACCTGGGAGGACATGGCGTCCCAAGCGCACGCGCTGAGCGGCCGGGACAAGAGCTACCTGATCGCGATCACCAACGGCTTCGAGTTCGTCGACAAGGTGGAGCGCGGTGTAGACGACCGGCAGGCCGTGCTCACCTTCAGCAAGCCCTACGCCGATTGGCGGGGCCAGTTCTCGGGCAACACCGCGCTCTACCCGAAGTCGGTGACCAGCACGCCCGAAGCTTTCAATACCGGCCTCGCCGACGCGATCACCCTCACCGCGGGACCGTTCGTCGTGGGCGCGACCGACCGCGGCCAGGGGCGAATCACCTTGGCCCGCAACCCGAAATGGTGGGGCGACAAGCCGGTTCTCGACACCATCACCTACAGCGTGCTCGACCATTCGTCGTGGGTGCAGGCACTCCAGAACAACGAGATCGATCTGGTCCGTCTCACCACCATCGACGACGTGACAACCGTTCGCGGAACAGAAGGCCTGGTGGTGCGCCGGGCACCGGGTAATCGCTGGCGCCATCTCACTTTCAACGGTGCGCCCGGATCGATTCTCGAGGATGCCGGTGTGCGCGTGGCGATTTCGAAGGCCATCGACCGCCAAGGGATCGTGAACGCCGTTCAGAACGGACTGGTCGAGAATCCGAAGCCGCTGAACAATCACGTTTTCGTGCAGGGCCAAAAGGGCTACCAGGACAACAGTTTCGGCTTCGATCCCGCTGCCGCTGCCAGTGAACTCGATGTGCTGGGGTGGAAGCTCAACGGCGAAGTCCGCGCGAAGGACGGCCGCGAACTCGTCATCCGCGACGTCATGTACAACGACCCCACCTGGGTCCAGATAGCCCAGATCATCCAGCAGAATCTGGCCGCCATCGGCGTGCGCCTGACGATCGACACCAAGCCCGCCGCCGGCCTTTTCACCGATGTCATCCAGCCAGGCGATTTCGACGCCGCCCAGTACATCTACCAGGGCGACCCGTTCCCGCTGAGCAGCATCCGCCAGATCTACTATTACGACCCCACCGACCTTCAATCCAACTACGGCCGCATCGGGTCCCCCGAACTCAACGCCCTCATCGAACTAACCCTCACCGAACTGGACCCGCAGAAGTCCATCGACCTCGCGAACCAGGTCGACCGCAAGGTATTCGAAGAAGGCCATTCCCTGCCCCTGATGCAGTCCGACGGCAGCGTCGGCGCCCGCACCACCCTCGCCAATATCGGCTCCCCTGGTTTGGCAACGTACGACTACACGAAGATCGGATTCACGAAATGACCACTACTGATGCGAGGCGCCTGCGCCGAGCGGGTTTCCGGATCGCGGCCCCCGTCCTCGCTCTGACGCTGGTACTCGGTGCCTGTGGGTCCGATACCGACGTGGAATCGGGATCGAGCTCGATCGGCACGATCAACGACATCAATCCGCAGGACCGTGACGCCATGCAGGAGGGCGGCAATCTCCGGTTGGCCATTCCCGGATTCCCGGCGACATTCAACAGCAGCCATGTCGATTCGGACGGCTACGTGAGCGAGGTGATCGGTTGGACGATTCCGGGAACCATCACTGCCGACGCCGCCGGAAATCTCACCACCGACACCACCTACTTCACCTCCGTGGAACTCACCGGCACCAACCCGCAAACGATCGAATACACGATCAATCCGAAAGCGGTGTGGTCGGACGGTTCCCCGATCACCTGGAACGACCTGCGTTCCCAAGTCAACGCGCTGAGCGGACGTGACCCAGGTTTCAAGGTCTCGGCGACCCAGGCGTACAGCAGCGTCGAGAAGGTCGAGCGCGGCGTCGACGACAGGCAGGCGATCGTGACCTTCGCCGAGCATTACGCGGAGTGGAAGGGCCTGTTCAATCCCCTGTATCCCCAGCAGAGCACTGCCACACCGCAAGCCTTCGACGATTTCTATCGCAACGACATGCCGCTGTCGTCGGGGCCGTTCATGATCACCTCGGTCGACCGCGCCCAGCAACGGATCGTGCTGAGCCGCAACCCGAAATGGTGGGGCGACACACCCAAACTCACCACTGTCACCTACAGCATCCTCGATGCCGCCGCCCAGCTCAGCGCGTTGCAGAACAACGAACTCGATGCGGTCGACCCGTTGAGCACCATCGATGAGATCAAGACCGCGACGAATACACCCGGCATCGCGGTTCGCCGGGCCCCGGCGAACCGGTTCATGCACACGACCTTCAACGGCGCACCCGGCGCCCTGCTCTCGGATCCGAAACTGCGCATCGCGATCTCCAAGGGCATCAATCGACAGGCTATCGCCACCGCCATTCAGAACGGGTTGGTCACCGATCCGAAGCCGCTGAACAATCACCTGTATCTGGTGGGCCAGACGGGCTTCCAGGACAACGCAGAATCGGTGTCCTTCGACCCGGCCGAGGCAGCCCGCATGCTCGACGAACTGGGCTGGAAACTCAACGGCGATGTCCGCGAAAAGGACGGCCGTAAACTGGTGATCCGCGATGTGATGGCCCAGAACGATGTGCAGGTTCAGGTCGCCACGATCACGCAGCAGAACCTGGCTGAGATCGGCGTGCAGTTGGTCATCGAGACCTACCCGGGTACAGCGTTCTTCACTGACGTCATCGACCCCGGTAACTTCGATATCGCCCAATTCGCCTGGTTGAAGAGCATTTTCCCACTCGGTGCGCTGCCACAGATCTACGCCTACGATCCTGCGAACAAACTGAGCAACTACGGCCGCATCGGTTCGCCGGAGCTCAACGCGCTCATCAAGGAAACCATCGCGGAGCTCGATCCCCAGAAGGCGATCGAATTGGCCAACAAGGCCGACCGCATGATCTTCGAAGAAGGGTTCTCGCTGCCGCTCGTGCAGTCGGCCGGTGCTGTTGCGGTTCGAGCCAACCTGGCGAATTTCGGTGCTTTCGGCCTCGCCTCGGCCGATTACACGAAGATCGGCTTCCTGAAGTGAGCACGGGAGTCGTCTGAAGTGAGTTCCGGTCCGGCGGGCGCGCTCACCTATCCGCTGCTCGTCACCAGCGGCACCCTCGCGGTTATCGCCGCGTGGGTGCCGTTCGCGGATATCGATCAGCTGAGTGCGCTCGCTGTGGTCGCTCTTGCCGTCCTCGCCTACACCGCGTATCAGCTCGGCCTCGCCTTCGGCGTTTTTCCGACCGGGCTGGTCGCGACCGGCACGGTGCGTGGTCGGCGGGTTCGGCAGCAGTATCGGCTGGTCAGTCGGTCGTGGCTGGAGATCAGTAGTGGTGATCGGATGGTCTGGCAGCCGGTTTTCTATGATCCGGATTTGTCCACATTCATCCCCAGCGAGCTGGAATTGACCGGTCGAGCCATTCTCGATGGTGAGGCTCGCTTTTACCCTTCGGGCCGGGTTCGGACTTCCGAGCCCGCGGGCAAACTCATCGATAATCCGTCCCGGCCTACCGACCCGCCCGCGTACGGGATCGGGCGTCGGCTGATTCTCGACGTTCAGTCGGCGGTCGGTGCACCGCTGGTCGGGCTGCTCTGGGTCTATGTCATGAACGGCGGTCTCGGCGCGTTCGTCGCCACCACCACGGTCGCCGCGGCCACTTTCACCTGGCTTTCCGCCATCCGGGGCTCCGACCCCAGCTGAACTCTCAATTCGATCGCGTGTCTATTCCTGCGGTGAACATGAATCCGCGAACCGCTGTTCGTGCTCGCCCAAACCCCTGATCAACGCGATGAGCCGCTGGTGTGACCGATCGAAGACGCCACGCATGTCGCCGGCCAGCCGGACCTGTAGTTGAGGATCCTGAATCAGCATCCTGATCTGGTGGAGCTCAGGTAGATCGAGGAGGACCGCGATGGCATTGCCGATCTTGTGGGCGCCTGCCGGTGCAGTGTCGTAGTCATACATCTCGACCAGGTCGAAATGGCTCTCGTACAGCTCCTCGAGGAGTTGCGGCGCGTCACTCCATTCGAGCATCGTCCGCAGGTCGACCGCGTCCTTCGTGCTGGTCCAATGCCGATCGTGCCAGGCGACCAGTTTTAGCAGCACTTGGGCGGCGATGGAGGGAATCCGAACCATCAGTCGGCCAGGGAGCAATACCGTCTCGGCAGACCCGAACGCTTCGCGAAATCCCAGCGTGTTCATCGTGAAGTCGCCCGGCCAAGCCACAGTCCGGTCGGCGCGTTCGATCGCACCGCAGGGGATGATGTCGACCGGTATGCCAGCGATCGTGATCCGGTGCGAAAGCCGACCTCGATCGCCGAACATCGACCCGAGCTGCCACACTTCTTCCCAGTTGGCTACGCCGACGGCGATATCCACATCGTGAGTTGCCCGTTCGGGAGTCACACCGGTAATGCTGTGCGCCCGCATATTCCGGGCTGTTGCGCCGACAACGAGGAACTCGACTCCGGTCCGGCTCGCGACCGCGTCCAATTCTCGAAGGACTGTTGCGGCGACATTGATCTCAGGATCTGTCGATTTCGACAAGTCGAGGGTCACCGCTTCTGATCCTTTCAGCATGAGCGCGTTGGCGAGCATCGCCCGATGTCCACATGTCGGCATAGATCAAAGTGCTTGGCACCAGCGGCTCGAGCGGTTCAGTTGGGGTCCAAAACCGCTGTCGAATAATCACATTCGGTTCGCCATCGACTCGGCGCCACCGGCGCTGGGCGGCCAGTGCTCGAGGCAGGGCGTCCACATAGAGGATGCCTGTCGAAGAGCGAAGCTCGGTATCCAGTTTTGAACCCGCCGCTTCACCGCCTAGTTGCGCTCTCTCTCCGACAAGGGCGGCCCGCGCTTCCAACCACCAGGCATTGGAGTTGTCGGCGAAATCCGCCAGGCTGATCCGTGGCACCACAGCAGTGGAAAAGGACTCTGTCCAGCGGTCCAGCAGCTCGCGCCCATTCAGAAGCTGCCGTCGTCCGCCGACTGTCACAACGTAGCCACTACGTTCCAGCTCGCTCATGACGATCTGCGTGGTGCCGAGTGACACCCCACTACGTTCGGCAATGGACCGCAAAGGGGTGTTGATCGCATCGCTCCAGCTGAGCAGCGTGAACAGCACCTTCGCACCGGCGGGACTGAACGCCCGAGGAGCGCGAGCAGACGCTGGTCTCGCGGTGGAGCGCGCTGAATTGCCCACGACGGATACATACAGTGACGGCCAAGTGAGAGTCATGTTGCCGACTGTGTCTACGAAGTCGATCTCGTGGCGCTGTAGAGCTTCTGCCGCCTCGCGCGAAATATGCGGTGCTACCAAGAGCAGGGGTAATTCGGTCGACCGCAGCGCACGAGCGCCTGAACTGGTGATTCGACTTCGGATTTCAACGGCATATGTTCGATTACCGCGAGAGCCCGCATCCAGTCGTGCGATCAGATCCGAACCGGCGCCAGCCCGCTCGGTCGTTTCCAACGTCTCGAAGGACACTCCACGGCCATCGAGATGGTGTCTCGCCGCGTCAAGGATGTTCATCATTCCTTGTCGTTCATTCAAGGTGAACATGGGTCAATAATGAACGTTCGACTCACGGTACGCAAGCCCGAATAGCAGCCATATCTGGTCTGACCACTTGACCTCTTACCGCTGAGGGCGCAGTATCGGGGTATGGCGTGGACTCCCGTGGTGAAGCGGTCGGTTTCCGGTGATGTGTTCGAGCAGATCGCCGCCGAGGTGCTGGGTGGGGAGTTGGTGGCGGGGAGCACGTTGCCTAGTGAGCGGCAGTTGGCGGAGGCGTTGGGGGTTTCGCGGCCTGCGGTGCGGGAGGCTTTGCAGCGGTTGGCCGCGGCGGGGCTGGTTGCCGTTCGGCAGGGGGAGGCGACGACGGTGCTCGATTATCGGCGGAGTGCGGGGCTGGAAGTGCTTCCGCGACTGTTGCTTCGGGGAGATTCGATCGACCCCGGCGTCGCGCGCAGCATTCTCGAGGCGCGACTGCACAACGGGCCCAAGATCGCTGAGCTCGCCGCCGCACGGGTGGGGAAGGCGGCCACCAGCCAGGCCGACCCCGGATTCGAGGGCGAAGTGGCGCGGCTGCGCGAATCGGTCGAATCGCTTGCCGCCGAGGCGGATCCGTTTGCCCAGCAAGTGATCGCGCTCGAATTCTGGGACCACATCCTCGATCTCGCCGACTCGATCGCCTTCCGGCTGATGTATTCCATGCTGCGCGCCGCCTACGAACCCGCTTTGGCCGCGCTGGCGCCGATCATGTCCGCCGAGGTGGGCAATGTGGGCGCCTATCGAGACCTGGCCGCCGCGATCGCCGCGGGCGAGCCGGAACGGGCCGCCGATACCGCCCGAGCACTGCTCGAGCCGGCGACCACCGCCCTCATCCATGCCCTCGACGGGGCGTGATCCACCCGAGGAAACACCATGATGAAAGACCGTCCGACAACGCCGTCGCACGACAACGACGCCGGCGAACACAGCCCCGCCGACCCAATGGATAGCGACTCGGCGCAGAACAAGATCGCGCGCCCAGCTGAGCCGACCAGAACCCGTGCCGCCCGTGCGATCCGCCGCAGCCTGACACTGCGCGCAGCGGCACAAGAATTCCTGCGTCACCCGTCCCCGTGGATGATCGCCACGGTATTCGTTGCCACACTGGCGGCCCGTCTCACAATCGGCGGCTGGCAGCTCACCGACGCCCTGGTCCCCCTGATGATTCTCGCCGCTTTCCCGATCATCGAATGGATCATTCACGTCACCGTCTTACATTGGCGCCCAAGGCAGCTCGGCCCGGTGACCATCGACAGCGAACTGGCCCGTAAACACCGCGAGCACCACGTCGACCCCCGCGAGATCCCGCTGATCTTCATCCCCCCGAAGTCGCTGCTGCTCACGATCATCGCCCTGGTCGCGATCGCCCTGCTCGCCTTCTCGCGCACCGGCCTCGGCCTCACCTTCCTCCTGACCATCACCACCCTCGGCCTGCTCTACGAGTGGACCCACTACCTCATCCACACCGACTACAAGCCGAAACATGCTCTCTACCGGTCGATTTGGCGCAACCACCGCCACCACCACTACAAGAACGAGCACTACTGGTTCACCGTGACCACCACGAACACCGCCGACCGCCTGCTCGGCACCGCCCCCGACCCGGCCACGGTCGCCACCTCCCCGACCGCCCGCCATCTGCACGCGAGTTAGCCAACCTGCAACGAACTGCCGGACCTGAGTTCCGGCCCGGTCGACGCCCGGCCCGCACTTCATGCGGGCCGGGCGTTCGCGTATCCGCAAGACTCGTCCACGCTTGACAGATTTATACCCTAGGGGGGTATGGTACCGAGCACGAGAAGCACTCGGTCGAAAGGACGAAGTCGTGACTACGCAATCGCAATCCACCCGGAAGTGGTGGGCGCTGGCGGTGATCGCCGCCGCGCAGTTCATGGTCATCATGGACACCTCGATCATCGGGATCGCGCTGCCGAAGATGCAGGACGAACTCGGATTCAGTCCGGGGAATCTGACGTGGGTGTTCAACGCCTATGTGGTTGCCTTCGGTGGTCTGCTGTTGCTCGGGGGCAGGCTCTCCGACCTGCTCGGGGCTCGGCGAGTGTTCGCTGCGGGCTGGGTGGTACTCGGGGTCGGATCCGTAATCGCCGGTGCCGCAGGCAGTGTCGGGGTCGAATTGGCCGGGCGGGCGATTCAAGGTGGTGGTGCGGCGTTGATCGCGCCCTCGGCGCTCACGTTGCTGATGATGTTGTTCGGTGGCTCGCCCCAGGAACTCACCAAGGCGCTCGCCGTCTATGGTGCGGCTGCGCCTGCCGGTGGGACCGCGGGCGTGTTTCTCGGTGGGGTGATCACCGAATACATCAGTTGGCCTTGGGTTTTCTACATCAACATTCCGATTGCCGTGCTCGCGCTGATCGCGGTGCCGCTGTTGATGCCCGCCGCTCCGGCGCGCAAGGGGTCCATCGATATCGCTGGATCTGTCACTGTGACAGCCGGTTTGGCGGCCGCGGTGTATGCGATCGTGCAGGCGCCGGAGGTCGGTTGGACATCGGGTGAGACCTGGGGTGTGCTGGCGCTGGCCGCCGCATTGCTCGGCGGCTTCGTCGCCATCCAGTCCCGGCGCGGTGAGCCGTTGATGCGGTTGAGCATCTTCCGCGCGCCGAATCTGGCCGCCGCCAACTTCGCCCAGTTCGCGCTGGCCGCCGCGTGGGTGCCGATGTGGTTCTTCCTCAACCTGTACCTGCAGCAGGTGCTCGGCTACAGCGCGTTCCCCTCGGGTGCGGCGCTGCTGCCGATGACCACGCTGATCATGCTCGGCATGGTGGTGCTTGCCCCGAAGGCGATGCAGCGGTTCGGTGCGAAGTCGATGATCGTCACCGGGCTGATCGTGCTCGGTCTCGGACTCGCAGTGATGTCGCTGGTGCGACCGACCGGCAATTTCTGGGTCGACGTGCTGCCTGCCTCGCTGATAGCCGCGGGGGGTATGTCGCTGGCCTTCATCCCCTCGCTCGGCACCGCGATCTCGGCGGCGCGCCCCGAGGAAGGCGGGCTCGCCTCGGGCATCGTCAACGTCAGTTATCAGGTGGGATCGGCGCTCGGACTGGCCGCTATGACGGCGGTGGCTGCCGCGTTCGGCGCGGGCGAGCTCGGTGATGCCTCGGCACTGACCGACGGTTACTCCGCGGCGTTCCTCGGCGCGGGCGTGCTGGCACTGGCAGGCGCGGGCATCACCGCAGCGGTCATGCGCACCCCGGCCACGGCCGACGCGAACGTTTGACAACGTACCCTAGGGGGGTATGGTAATGACCAAGAGCGAACCGAGGAGAGTTCCATGAGCACCACCACCGTCAACGTCACCGGCATGACCTGCGGCTGCTGCGTCAACAAGGTCCGCGACAAGGTCGGCGCCCTGCCCGGTGTCACCGGCGTCGATGTCGACCTGGCCGACGAGAAGGTGACCATCGAAGGCGCCGAACCCGAACGCACCGCCCTCGCCGACGCCGTCACCGCGGCCGGCTTCCACCTCGCAGACTGAAAACGGAGCATCCCGATGAACGCAACAGGCAAGTTCGCCGGATTCACCCTCGGCCTCGCGGCGGTCTTCGGGATCGCTCTCACCGTCGGCGCCCTGGTCGGTCCGGAACCTTCCGAACCGGCCGGGCACGACGAGCACTCGACCGCGGCGGCGGCCCCCGAACTCCCCGGCGGTCTGCTGGCCACCGACCAGGGCTACACCCTCGCCTTGGACAAGCCCAACACCACCACCGCACCGCAGTCACCGACGAGTTTTCGCATCCTCGACGCGAACGGCGCACCGGTCACGAAGTACGTGAACAGCCACGACAAGGACCTGCACCTGATCGTCGTCCGGCGTGACATGGTGGGCTTCCAGCACGTCCACCCCGTCCTCGATCCGACCGGGACCTGGACCGTTCCGCTGAACCTCAGCCGGGCAGGCGACTACCGGGTCTACGCGGACTTCACTCCCGAAGGCGGGTCGAACCTGACGCTCGGCGCCGATCTGCGCGTGGCAGGCAACTACGACGTCCAGGCGCTACCCGCCCCGGCCGCCACCGCTCAGGTCGGCGAGTACACCGTCGCGCTGAACGGCACGGTCACACCGGGTACCGCGTCGAAGGTGACGCTCTCGGTAAGCCGCAACGGCACCCCCGTCACCGACCTACAGCCCTACCTCGGCGCCTACGGTCACCTGGTCGCCCTCCGCGCCACCGACCTCGCCTACCTGCACGTTCACCCCGAAGGCACCCCCGGAGTCACCCCCGCAGGCCCCGGCATCGACTTCGTGGTGAACGCACCGAGCGCAGGCGACTACCGCCTGTTCCTCGACTTCCAGCACCAGAACGTGGTCCGCACGGCGGAGTTCACCGTGAAGGTCGCCACGCCGAACGCGACCGGTGCGAGCAACCCGGCCCCGACCACCGCGCCCGCCGACCACGGCACCCCCGACCACGGCCACTGACCCCGCCACGCCACCCCCGATGCCGACACACCCTGGGTCGGATGGATGCGTAGCGACCACCGATGCCCACGTCCTGGGTCGGGTGGATGCGTAGCGACCACCGATGCCTACGGTCCTGGGTCGGGTGGATGCGTAGCGACCACCGATGTCCACACCCTGGGTCGGGTCAGCACCGGAGCGTAGCGACCAACTGATCACATCTCTGGGTCAGGTATCCACCAGGCAGTCTCTACCAAAGGGGCCCGCCCCGATCTGGACTGACCGGAGGGTGCGACGAAGGAGTACCCGCAGGGAGGGAAGATCGGGGCCCTCCGGGGCCCGCTCGAGCGCGCCAGCGCTCCAAAAACACAGCAAAAGGTACACCCACCCCGACCCGGTAAACCGCCAGCCAAAACCACCCAGCCCCGGTAAACCCCCAGCCGTCCCTACCCACCACGCAACCCCTCAGCAAGAATCGACACCAGCAACGAAGGAGCACCCATGACCACCGTGACGCACCCACCGGGCACCGGCCAGGTAGAACTGGTGATCGGTGGCATGACCTGCGCTTCCTGCGCGAACCGGATCGAGAAGAAGCTCAACAAGCTCGACGGAGTCACCGCCACCGTCAACTACGCCACCGAGAAGGCGCGCGTCGACTTCACCGGCGACGTCTCCCCCGACGAGCTGATCGCCACCGTCGAGCAGGCCGGTTACACCGCAGCACTGCCCGCCCCGAAGAAGCCCGAGGAGACCCCCGCCGAGCCTGACCCGACGGCCTCGCTGCGCACCCGGCTGATCGTGTCGACCCTGCTCACAGTCCCGGTGATCGCAATGGCGATGATCCCCGCACTCCAGTTCACCAACTGGCAGTGGCTCTCGCTCACCCTGGCCGCGCCGGTCGTGATCTGGGGCGCGCTGCCCTTCCACAAGGCCGCGTGGACCAACCTGAAGCACGGCACCGCCACCATGGACACGCTGGTGTCGATGGGCACCCTGGCCGCGTTCGGCTGGTCGCTGTACGCGCTGTTCTGGGGCACGGCGGGCACGCCCGGCATGAAGCACCCGTTCGAATTCACCATCGCGCGGATGGACGGCACCGGCAGCATCTACCTCGAAGCCGCGGCGGGCGTGACCACGTTCATCCTGGCCGGACGGTATTTCGAGGCGCGGTCGAAGCGGCGGGCGGGCGCGGCGCTGCGGGCGTTGCTCGAGCTCGGCGCGAAGGATGTCGCGGTGCTGCGCGACGGCGTCGAGACGCGAATTCCGGTGGAGCAGTTGGCCGTCGGTGACGAGTTCATCGTGCGACCGGGCGAGAAGATCGCCACCGACGGTGTGATCACCGAGGGCACGTCGGCGGTCGACGCGTCCATGCTGACCGGTGAGTCGGTGCCGGTGGAGGTCTGTGTCGACGACGCCGTCACCGGCGCCACCGTGAACGTCGGCGGTCGACTCGTGGTGCGCGCCACCAGGATCGGCGCCGATACCCAGCTCGCCCAGATGGCGCAACTCGTCGAAGACGCGCAGACCGGCAAGGCGCAAGCGCAGCGACTAGCCGACAAGATCTCCGGCATCTTCGTCCCGATCGTTATCGCACTGGCCGTCGCCACGCTCGGATTCTGGCTCGGCACAGGCGGTTCCATCGCCGCGGCCTTCACTGCGGGCGTAGCGGTGCTGATCATCGCCTGCCCGTGCGCCCTCGGCCTGGCCACCCCGACCGCGCTGATGGTCGGCACCGGACGCGGCGCGCAGCTCGGCATCCTGATCAAGGGCCCCGAGGTGCTGGAATCGACTCGCAAGGTCGACACCATCGTCCTGGACAAGACCGGCACCGTCACCACCGGCAAGATGACCCTGCTCGAGGTGATCCCCGCCGAGGGTGAACAGCGCGATCAGGTTCTGGAACTCGCTGGAGCGCTGGAGGATTCGTCGGAGCATCCCATCGCCCAGGCCATTGCCAAGGGTGCACGCGACGAGTTCGGCACGCTACTGCCCGTGGAGGGCTTCGCCAATGTCGAAGGTCTCGGCGTGCAGGGTGTGGTCGACGGGCACGCGGTGATCGTGGGCCGGGCGCGGCTGCTGGCCGACTGGTCACAGCCCCTCGACGAGAACCTGGAAACTGTTCTGACGGAAGCGGAATCGGCAGGCAAGACTGCGGTCGCGATCGGCTGGGATGGTAGGGCGCGCGGCGTGCTCGTGGTCGCCGACGCGGTGAAACCGACTTCGGCGCAGGCGATCTCGCAGTTCCGCGAGCTGGGTCTCACCCCGATCCTGCTCACCGGTGACAATGCCCGCGCGGCCCGCACCATCGGCGACGAAGTCGGCATCGACGAGGTCATCGCCGAGGTGTTGCCGCAGGACAAGGTCGACACGGTGAAGCGGCTGCAGGCCGAGGGCAAGGTCGTCGCCATGGTCGGTGACGGTGTCAACGACGCGGCCGCCCTGGCCCAGGCCGACCTCGGCCTGTCGATGGGCACCGGCACCGACGTCGCCATCGAGGCCAGCGACCTCACCCTCGTCCGTGGCGACCTGCGCGCCGCCGCCGACGCGATCCGCCTGTCGCGCCGCACCCTGGCCACGATCAAGGGCAACCTGTTCTGGGCCTTCGCCTACAACGTGGCGGCGATCCCGCTGGCCATGGCGGGCCTGCTCAACCCGATGCTGGCCGGCGCTGCCATGGCGTTCAGCTCGGTCTTCGTGGTGAGCAACAGCCTGCGGCTGCGCCGGTTCAAGTCGACGGCGCAGTAGCTCACACGCGAAGGGCGGGGAGGCAGAAGATCTGCCGCCCCGCCCTTTTCGCGCTCAGAAGATGTGCTGGTCGTCGGCCGAGATGGCGAAGCCGTGCCTGCCCTCCACACAGCGGACACCCTGCGTGGACGAGGTGCAGGTGTAGCCGTTGACAGTCAGGGATTCGCCGTAGTTCAACACCTTGCCGCCGGAGACGCCGTCCGTCGGGAAGCCGATGAAGATGCCCTGGCTGGTGCACCAGAACTCCGACTTGCCCTCATAGAGGTGCGTGGCGACCTTGCGGTCGGGCGCATCGGTGCAGTTCGGCAGTTTCGGCGTGATGATATTGGCCTTGATCAGCTGACAGCCGACACCTAGCGGCGCCATGGCTAGGACGCCGCACTTGATGTTGCCGGTGGGCGACTGGAAGTGGTAGCTGCCGTCGATCCGATACTTGCTCGCATCGACGGGTGTGAAGCGGCCATCGGTCGGCGCCGAACCGGTGCCCGGCGCGGCCGTCGGAGCCTGGGTGCCCGGCGCCTCGCCTGCCGGCGAACCACCACCCGGCGAACCGGCATCCGGCGCGGACGGCAGGCCCGTGCTCGGTGCACCCGAGGACTGACTCGGCGCGCCGGACGGCTGGACAACGGTCACCGGGCCCGACCCCTGATCGCCCCCGGTGCAGGCGGTGAGCACCCCGGTCAGCGCCACGAACGCGGCTGCCACGACTACTGATTTCACGATTGCTCCGCTTTCTGTACTCCCGACCCATCAAGGGGAAATCGGTGGCGGATGCGAAGTCGTTTACTTAGCTCACAGAACGCTATAGAACCGTTACCTGCGCGCACTAATCGGAATCTGTTGTCGTGCAACGGTTGTCATCGTGATCCGGCGGAGTCGATGCCGACGAACGAGAAAAAGCCCGGCACGATGGCCGGGCTTTTCATTGAGCGGATGACGAGATTCGAACTCGCGACCCTCACCTTGGCAAGGTGATGCGCTACCACTGCGCCACATCCGCGTGCATCTCGAGGCTCCGGAGAACTTCGTGGTGCGAGTAGGAACTCTAGCGCGTAACCGCCGAACTACGAAATCCGGGCTCACTCGCGACCGGAATCGGCGGTGAGACCCCGCCGTGCCGGACATCGTTAAGCAGGTCACAAGGTTGTGGAAACGGGTGCCGGGCAAAGTTTTTCGCAGGGCGGCTGCGACCGCGGGAATCATGGGAGAAACAGCTTGAAGACTTTGGGGATGATCGCGGCAGGCGTCGCGGTGACGGCGGTCACCGTGCTGGGGGCCGGGCCCGCGCAGGCCGACTTCACCGATCAGGTGGAGGTCACCGACAACGGCGAGAACGTGGAGGACGAGAGCTTCGGGGAGTACGCGGTCAGCCGCACCGAGCCGGGGTCGTGTCTGGTGGTGCAGAACCACACGGGCGGGCGGGTGACACTGCGATTGAACTACCCGGCCAGCGGTGGGAAATGGCAGTTCAGGCACAACCAGATCGGCGTGCTGACGCACAAGGGCAAGCTGGTGACCTCGCCGTCCGGGAATTGGAACGTGCGGACGAACCCGCCGATCAGGTTCGACTGGGTCTACGACCGCAACATGAACAAGCGGCAGGGCTGCAATGGCTCGTGGCTGCTGACGATGAACTGAACGCGCTGGGCCCGGAACAATCCGTTCCGGGCCCGCGTCGTACGGACCCAAGTCCGCGCAGAACGTGTCGCTAACCCGCGACGCCGACCGCATCGAAGGCCGCCCGATGGTCGGCCGCCCACTCGGCGTAACCACGCGGCGGGCGGCCGAGAACTGTGGCGATGTCGTCGGTGCGCTGCTCGTTGTGACCGGCGCGGATGAAGGCCTGGCCGGTCAGCGCGCCTTCGACGAAAGCGGGAGGCAGCCCGGCGGACACCATGAAGGTGCGTGCGTCGGCCTCGGGGATATCGGTGACGGCGATCGGGCGGTCGAGGATCTTCGCGAGGACGGCGGCTTGGTCGCGGCCGGTTTGCAGGTCGGGGCCGGTCAGGGTGTAGATGCGGCCGTGGTGCTCGTTCGAGCGCAGCGCCGCCACCGCGACCGCAGAGACATCGCGCGGGTCGACCACGGCCTGCCTGCCGTCGCCGGTGAGGTTCGGGACGGGGTGGCCGCTGCTCAGCGGTTCGATCCAGCTGAACGTATTCGAGGCGAAAGTGTTGGGGCGCAAGATAGTCCACTCCAGACCCGAGTCACGCACGGCCTGCTCGCCCGGCACATGCCAGGAGCCCGGTACGCCCAGCCGCGGGTCGCCGGTACCGACGGCCGACAGCTTCACCACGCGTCGCACCCCCGCTTCCTGGGCGGCGGCGACCAGCGCGGCGTCGGTGCCGGTGTCGTCCGGGCCGGGAACGCCGACGAGGAACGCGGCCTCGATTCCCGCCATCGCGGGTCCGAAGGTGGCCGGGTCGCGATAGTCCACCCGGACCACCTCCACCCCGGCCGGGAACGCGGCGTTCTTCGGGTCACGGGTCGCCGCGCGGACCGCGACGCCTTCGGCTACGAGCTGTGCGACGATGCCGCTTCCGATGGTGCCTGTCGCACCGGTGATCAGGATCATGTGATCAGCATGGCCGCCGGGCTACCTGCGAATATAGGAAAAATCGGCACGGACGATCCGGACCGCTGCGTCTATCGTTGGGAGCGTGCGGTACCTGACCTCGGCGCAGATCGAGACCCTTGTGACGACCCCGGAATCGTTGCGCCCCTGGCTCACCGAACTCACCAGCACGCCGATGTTCGACGATCTCGCTCAACCGTTCGCGCACCTGCCCGTCGCGACGACCACGGTCGTCGTGCGCACCGAAAAGTCCGGCCGCAGTAGCGCGTTCGTTGTCGGTGCGCAGACGAAGGCGTCCTATTCGCAACCCGAGGAGCCTGCCGGGTGTGTGCGGTTGCGATTGGAACCCGGTGTGACACGGCAACTCCTGGGCGTCACCGCGGGCGAGCTCACCGATCGCGTTGTACGCCTGGACGAATTGCCCGGCCCGCTGGGCACTTTCGCCCCGAAGTTGACCGGGCGCCCGGCTGACGAGGCGATCGAGCACCTCGAAGCCGAACTACCTCAGCACCTTTCCGAATCCGACACCGAGCGCGCCCACCGGATCGTGCTGCGCGAAGCGATTTCCGCGCTGACCGCCGACCACGCCCCCGCCCTGCCCGAACTCAGCGCCCGCCTCGCCGTCAGCGAACGACAGCTCCGCAACCTCTTCACCGCCGGAACCGGCCTCTCCCCCAAGCACTTCGCCCGCATCGACCGCCTGCGCCGCGTCCTCGCCTACGCCGGCAACACCCCGTGGTCACACCTCGCGGCAACCACCGGCTACTACGACCAGTCCCACCTCACCGCGGATTTTCGCACCCTCATGGGCGTGCCGCCCGCCGCCTACCTCCGCGGCAATCTCCCGGCACCGACCCGCTGTCGGCTCCCCCGCTGAGGCGGGGCATCCACGCGAGACCGCTTGGGGCACAGCGGCGATCACGACGCCGGTACGCTCACCACCCGGATCGTCGGCGGATGCCGCAGACTCTGACCGACCACGCAATACCGCTCGGTGAGTTCGCCGAGCTTGGCCAGCGCGGTGTCGTCGACGGCATCCGAGGTGGTGACGGTGATCGTCACGGCGATCGGCGAAACCCCGACCTCCACGGTCCGATCGATGCCGAGGGTGCCGGTGGCGTCGAAGGAACCTGCCGCCTCGACGTCGGCCCCGGTGATCGGCAGGCCCATCGCGGTCGCGACGCTGCGACAGGTCACCCCGGCGCAGGCCGCCACCGCCTCGAGCAGCATGTCACCCGAGCACGCGTCGGTGCCGTCGCCGCCGGTGGCGCGGTGCAGACCCGCGCGGACCGGGCCCGCGAAAGTGCGCACCGTGCAGGTGAAGCCGGGGTCGGTGAACGAGCCCGCGGCGCGCAATGCGGTAACCGCGGCGGCCGGGTCGTCCCGGTAGCGCTGTTTCACCGGAGCTTGCAGGGCCTTCAACTCCGCCGCGGTGGTCATCTATCGAGCGTATGCCGCAGCAGGGCGAAACGTCAGCCCTCGTTCTCCTGCTTTTTCTCGGCCTTGCGGGCGAAGCGTTCGGCCGCTTCGGCCTCGTCGAGAGCGGTGGCCTCTTCGAGGGAAGGCGCACTGCCGCCGAGGCGCTTGGGGACCCAGTAAGCGCCGGGCTCGTGGTCGTAGTCTTTTTGCAGGTCGGCGAGCATTTCCTGCATGGTGGAGCGGAGTTGCGCGGTGAGGTCGGCGGCGGGTTCGTAAGGCTGGATGGGGGCGCCGACGGCGATCGAGATGGGGGTGTTGGTGCGGCCGAGGCGCTTGGGGAAGCCCTTGGTCCACACGCGCTGGGCGCCCCAGATGGTGATCGGGATGATCGGCACGTCGGCTTCGATGGCCATCCGGGCGGCGCCGGACTTGAATTCCTTGATCTCGAAGCTGCGGCTGATCGTGGCCTCGGGGTACACGCCGACGAGTTCACCGTCGCGCAGGTATTGCACCGCCGATTCGTAGGAGTCGGCGCCCGCGGTGCGGTCGACGGGAATGTGCTTGAGGGTGCGCATGATCGGGCCGGAGATGTTGTTGTCGAACACCTCCTGCTTGGCCATGAACCTGATGTAGCGCCGCGGGGTGCGCACCGGCAGACCCGCGTAGGTGAAGTCCATGTAGCCGGTGTGGTTGACCGCCAGCACCGCGCCGCCGGTAGCGGGGATGTTCTCCGCTCCCTTGACGGTGAACTTCAGACCTTCGAGGAAGAACAGGGTTCGGGCCACGCCGATGATCGAGAAGTAGAGGGGTTCCACAATTACGCAAGCGTAGTCGTAGATCCCCCGCTCGGCTGGGGTGCCATCGGCGGGCAAGGTCACCGTAGAATCGCGGCGTTCGCGCGCGTAGCCAATCCGCTTCGCGCACACCGGTCTACATCCGGCGAGTCCGCTCGCCCCGACAGTCTCCACCCGCGGATTCACCCCGCCGGGTGCCACGACCTAGGAATTGAGGAACGTCGTAGTGGAACGCGCTCAGCTCGCCCTGATCCGCCCGCGCCGCGCGTCTGCGCTGGTCGCCGGATTGACCGTCACCGCGGCCCTGGTCACCGGGTGCGATTCGGTATCCGGCATCCCCGGCGATCCGGTCGAGATCACCACCGCCACCACGACGGCCGCACCCGCCACCACGGCCACCCAGGCCGTCGCACCGGGCGAACCAGCGCCGACCCGGGCAACCCCCTCGTTACCGGCCGATGCACCGCAGGTCGGCGCCGTTGCGGGCAATGCCGACGCGGTGACCGCCGTACGCCGCTGGGCAGCCGACCTGAAGACCAGCACGCTCGAAGAACTCGAGTCGAAATGCTGGACCATCCCGCCGAACACCGTCGCCGCGATGTACGCCGACCCGCAGACGGTTCTCGCCGCGCTGACCGGCCCCGGCACCGCGACCGTCGACGCCGTGACCTGGCGAAACAGCACCACCACCGTCACCGTCGACCGCAAATCCATCGCCTCGGGCTACGCCTGCGGACGGGTGTTCGCCGCAGGTGTCGAGCCCGCTTACGACGACGCCGACGCCCGCCACACCGTGCGCCGCTACCTGGCCCGCGCCACCGGCAAACCCCTCGATCCGGCCGACATCGAAGCAGACCATCCGCTGACCTGCAAGGCCTCTCCCGCCAGTTGGGATCCGCAGGGCACCGGCAACCCGGTAGCGCCCCCCTTGACAGGCGACTCGGGCAAAGTAGGCAATGTCACCTCCTTCGCCGACGAAGAGTTACGATCCGAGCAGGTTCGTGGCGACTACCTGGCAGTTTCCGTGCCCGTGACCGTCGCACCCGGCGGCACGCGGACGCGCACTTTCACGGTTATAACGACAGCTGAGGGCTATTGCATCGGTGACGTAACGATTTAGCCGTTACCCTGGTTGGCTGATACGCCGCAAGCAGATCAGGGGGCACTGAGGCGGTTACTCGCCGCTGATCCGGCGAATCAGATCCTGGTAGGAGGAAACAGCTCGTGCAGATCACCAGCGTCGGACATGCCGGCTTCCACATCCGAACCGAGGCCGGCACGATCCTGTGCGATCCGTGGGTGAACCCCGCGTACTTCGCGTCGTGGTTCCCGTTCCCGGACAACTCCCAACTCGACTGGGAGACCCTCGGCGATGTCGACTACCTCTACGTCTCGCACCTGCACCGCGATCACTTCGACGCCGCCCACCTGGCGAAGTACGTCAACAAGGACGCGACCATCCTGCTGCCCGACTACCCGGTGCTCGACCTGCGCCGTGAGCTCGAGGCGCTGGGCTTCACCAAGTTCTTCGAGTCCGAGGACTCCGTCAAGCACACGATCACCGGGCCGAAGGGTTCGTTCGACTTCATGATCGTGGCGTTGCGCGCGCCCGCCGACGGTCCGATCGGCGATTCGGGCATCCTCATCTCCGACGGTGAGACCACCTGTTTCAACATGAACGACGCGCGGCCGGTCGACATGGACGTGATCCACGACGCGTTCGGTGAGATCGACATCCACCTGCTGCAGTACTCGGGAGCCATCTGGTACCCGGCGGTGTACGACATCCCGGCGCGCACCAAGGCCAACTTCGGCAAGCAGAAGCGTCAGCGCGGCATGGACCGTGCGCGCTCCTACATCGAGCAGGTCGGCGCGACCTGGGTGGTGCCGTCGGCCGGTCCGCCGGTGTTCCTCGACGAGGACCTGCGCTACCTCAACGACGATCGCGGCGACGAAGGCAACATCTTCCCTGATCAGATGGTGTTCCTCGATCAGATGAGCATTCACGGCAACCCTGGCGGGATCCTGATGATCCCCGGCTCGGTCGCCGATGTGCGCGGCAAGGAACTCGACCTCGCGCATCCCTTCGACCCCGCTGACATCTACGGCGACAAGGCCGCCTATATCGAAGAGATGGCGCAGCGTTTCGCGCCGGTGCTCGCCGCGGAGAAGGCGTCGTGGGAGACCGGCGAGGGTTCGCTGCTCGAGCCGCTGCGTGAGCTGTTCGAACCGATCATGAAGCAGAGCGCGCTGATCAGCGACGGCATCGGCTACCCCGTAGGCCTGGTGATCGGCGAGGAGACCATCGTCCTCGACTTCCCGCACCGCACCGTGCGCGAGCCCCTCGAAGGCGAAGGCCGCTACCGCTACGGCTTCCGCATCGCCCCCGAACTCGTGCGCACCGTGCTGCGCGACAACGAGCCGGACTGGGTGAACACCATCTTCCTGTCCACCCGCTTCCAGGCGTGGCGCATCGGCGGCTACAACGAATTCCTCTACACCTTCTTCAAGTGCCTCACCGACGAGCGCATCGCCTACGCCGACGGCTGGTTCTCCGAGGCCCACGACGACTCCGCCGTCACCGAACTCGACGGCTGGGAAGTCCAGCGCCGCTGCCCCCACCTCAAGGCCGATCTCTCCAAATTCGGTGTGGTGGAAGGCAATAACCTCACCTGCAACCTGCACGGGTGGCAGTGGGATCTGGAATCGGGGCGCTGCAAGACATCCAAGGGGCACGAGCTGCGTTCACGCAAGCTCTGAGACCTGAACGGGCGGGGCGTTATTCGCTCCGCCCGTTTTCCGTCGGTACGTTTGGTTCAGGCTTCGGCAGGCTCTGCCACGTGGCGGGCATATTCCAGGATGCGCAGGGTTTCCACGGCGTCGAGAGGGTCGACGGGGACCGGGGCGCCGTCGAGGAGGGCGGCCGCCATTCCCGCGTAAAAGGCTGGATAGTCGCCTGGGAGGGTGGGGATGGTGCGTAGGTCGTCGCCTGCGCCGAAGGTGCCCCACTTGTCGGATGTGACTGTGCCCCAGGGTTTTCCGTCATCCGGGCGACGTCCTGCGCGCAGTTCGTCTTCCTGGGGGTCGAGGCCGGAGACGGTGTAGCCGTTGGTGGCGCCGAGGACGCGCATGCGCGGACCCAGTTGCGGCGCAACAGCACTCATCCACAGCTGGGACCGGGTGCCGTTGGCATGGGTGAGGGCGATGAAGGCATCGTCGTCGGCTTTGACCTCCGGGCGGCGGCGGTCGAGTTCGGCGTAGACCTCGGTGACCGGGCCGAACAGGGTCAGCGCCTGGTCGATGAGGTGACTGCCGAGATCGAACAGAATCCCCGCGCCGTCCTCGGCATCACCGACTTCACGCCAGCCACCCTTTGGCACCGGCCGCCATCGTTCGAACCTGGACTCGAACCGCCGCACCTCACCGAGCTCCCCACGTTCCATCAAGTCCCGCACGGTGAGAAAGTCGTTGTCCCAGCGGCGATTCTGGAAAACACTCAGCGGCAGCTCGGCTCGCTCTGCGGCCTCGACCACCTCCTCGGCCTCGGCTGCCGTCACCGCGAACGGCTTGTCCACCACCACCGGCAGCCCAGCCGCCAACGCCTGCAACGCGAGCGGCGCATGCGAGCGATTGGGCGTGGCGATCACCGCGAGATCGACATCCTCGTCCTCGACGAACATCTCCTGCGCCGACCCCCACACCCGCACCCCGGGGTGCTCGGCCCGCGCCTGCGCCGCCCGCTCCTCGGACGAGGTCACCACCGCAGCTACCCGCATTCGCGGCTCGGCGGCGATGAGCGGCGCGTGGAACACCGACCCGGCCAGCCCGTATCCGATTACCGCAACTCCGAGTTCGTCCATCACTGACCTCCCGCGTTCATCCGATGCGTTCGGTCAGCGTACTGGCAACCGATCGACGATCTGCCGAAGTGCGTCGCCCGCCAGCCCGCAGAAGTCCGCCGGACCGTCTTTGGTGACCTCGACTGTCACTTCGATCATCTCGCGGTCGGCGCCGGGGTACAGGTAGCCGCGCGAGCAGCGGCCGGTGATCACCATTTCCACCCCGTCGACCGTTTCCCGCTTCGCCTTGGCGGTGTCGGCCAGGCGCTGCATCTCGACGGTGAACGGGACACGTCCGTCCAGTTTGCAGGTGTGCGCGTCGTCCACCGTCGGCTCGGGCGGCAAGGGCCCGATCACCTTGTCGACCTGGGCGCGATCGACCAGCGCGCAGGGCTCCAGGGCGGCCACCGACTTCGCCTGGTCGCCCTGCAACCGGGGCGCCGACCCCAGGGTCCGCGCGAGCTTGCCGATCAGCTCGTCGCCTGCCGGGCTGCATTTCTTGGCGGCCCCATCGATCTTGTCCGTCGACGGCTCGGTGATCGAAATGGTGATGCCGTTGGCGGGGTCGCCGGGGCTGGCGATGAAGCGATCGCAACTGGACTGGCTGCCACGCAGGATCGGGATGCCCGCGACCTCGGTATCCGAGTAGTAGGTCGTGCCCGGTGCGGCGATCTGGTCACCGAGTTTCAGGTACATCCAGTACGACTTGTTCGCGCTGGCAGCACAGCTCCAGCCCGCCAGCGGGCTGAACTTCCACTCGGCCTCGGGAATCGCGTTCGGCAGCACCGGGACCGGGCCGTCGACGATCTGCTCGAACCAGGCACAGGCGTCGATGGTGCGCAGTTCGGCGACGCTGAGTCCGGTGCGCGGCGGCGGCGTGGAATCGGTGGTGGCCAGCACCGCAGCACCACTCACCGCGACGACGACGCCGACCACAGCGGCCACGCCCACCCAACGGCGGCGCTGCGCGCTCAGCCCGCCCCAGCGACGACGTAAACCGGACGCGGTACCGAGGGCGAGCTTGGCCAAGCGCTGACCGCGCGGCAGCGGCTCGCCCGCGGGCGCGGCGGCGAGAAGTTCGGCAGCCCGGCGTCGACTGTCCTCGATCGAGGCGAGCACCGGCGCGGGCCAGCTCGGCTCGCCGACCGCGCCGAGGTACTGCAGGATCTGCCCCGGTGTCGGCCGGTCCGCAGGTTCCTTCCGGACACAACCCCAGATCAGCTCGCGCAGCTCCGCGGGCACCGGGTCGAGCACGGGATCACGCTGCGCGATATTGAACAGCGTGTACGGCACCGACGGTGCGGCGAACAGGGTGCGACCCGACGCGGCGAACGCGATGACCGACCCGAGTGCGAAAACATCGGCGGCGGCGGTCGGGTCGGTGCCGAGAGTTTGTTCGGGCGCGAGGTAATCGGGCGGGCCCGCGATCCGCTCCGACGCGGTGACGGCCGATTCGTCGGTGGACGGGGTGAGGCCGAGATCGGTGAGCCGCAGGCCGTCGCGAGTGAGCCAGACCGCGTCCGGTCGCACCGCACGGTGGATCCATCCGGCGCCATGAACGGCGGCCAGGGCTCGGGTGAGCAGCGCGGTCAGCTGCCGGACGGCGGGAACCGGCAGCGGACCGTGTGCGGCGACCGCGTGGTCGAGACGGATGCCGGGCTCGAAGGTGCTTGCCAGCCAAGGCGATTCGTCGTCGGTGTCGAAATCGAAGACCTTCGACAACGCGGGATGTACCACCCGTGCGGCGGCGACCGCACTGTGCCGCAGACGGATACGGAACCTCGGGTCGACGGGAGCGCCGGTGGGCGTCCGCCGCAGCAGGTACAGCTCGTCATCCGAGCCCGCACCGAGGTACGCATCGAAAGTCGGGTTGGCGGAGGGCATCTGGGCCAGCAGCCGGTAGCGACCGATCTGGTGCGGGCCATGTGATGGCAGCGGTTCGAAGATCATGATGGCGGCAGCTTCGCTAGGACGGACTCGAGGACCAGGGTCGCGCGCGCACACGCACCTTCACGTTTGACCAGGCCCCAGGAGTGCACGTCGATCGAGAGCACCTCGGCCTTCGTCGTGCTCGACGGGCGCACCATGACGTCGAGGTAGCAGCGCCACTCCACGCCGTCGACGATGTCGTCGACGTAGACGGTGCGCCCCCCGATCTCCCTGGTCTCCTTCGTCTTCCCGCCGATCTGGTCCGGCCTCGTCTTCTCGGAGAAGCCGAAGTTCATGAACCAGTCGCCACCGGACACCGTGCAGAGGTGCGCGTTCACGGTTTCGGACTTCGCGGGATCGCCCAGCGCTTCCAGATTCACCTTGCGATCGAGGATTCCACAGGGGTCGATGCGGAATGCCGAGTCGGCCGGCAGGTCTTTCAGCGGTGGATTCACCGACAGTCTGCGGACCACAGCAGCCAGCACCCGTTCGGCGACCGGGCAGGTGTCACCCTTGTCCGTCGAGGTGTTCACCGAGATCGACAGTGGCGTGCCGCTCTGGGTGACCACGCTCCGCCCGCACAACCTGGCCTCCTTGTGGCTGCCGAGCACGGGCATCCAGCCGATCGCCGTACCGAGGGCAGGCTTGTCGTCCGCACCGACGTAGAAGTCGAGGTCGACATCCACCGAGCGACCACTGGACTCGGCCAGTGTGGTGGCGCAACCGAAAGTGCTGGTCTTGACGACTCCCGAATGCTTGCCCACCTCGCCGATGACGTCCGGAGCGAGCAACGCGCACGGATCGAGCAGCCTCGACTCCGCTGCGGTCAAGGCCAGCGGCGGGTCGGCCATCGGAATCGCTTCACCGGGCACCCCGGTCCCCCACGCGAACGCCGCCGTCAGCACGAGGGCCGCCACCACCCCGGCCACCATCGCGATGCGCGCAGGCGCGAACCGCCGCGAGGTGGACTCGGCGGCGGCGACCGGCACGGTGCGCGCGGTGCCGTCGGCCCAGGAGATCGACTCCTCGGTGTACTCGGCGATCCGTCTGCGCACCCGCGACGGCCACACCGGTTCGACCGCCATCCGGCCCGCCGCCTCCAGCAGCTGATCGGGCGTGGGGCGCTGCGCCGGATCCTTCGCCAGACAGGCATCGACGACAGCGCGGAACGGTTCGGGGACCGCCCTCGTGTCCGGAGTCGTGTAGAGGACGTTGTAGAGGATCTGGGGGGTGGACGTGCCCTGGAACGGGCTCGCGCCGGTCGCCGCCATCGCCAGAATGACGCCGAGGGAGAACACATCGCTGGCCGCGGTGAGCGGGCGGCATTCGGCCTGCTCCGGCGACATGTACGCGGGCGAACCGATCACCGCGCCGGTGGCGGTGAGGGCCACATCGTCTTCCATCGCGCGGGCGATGCCGAAATCGATCACGCGGGGACCGTCGTTGGTGAGCAGCACATTGCTCGGTTTGAGGTCGCGATGCACCAGGCCGGTGCGGTGGATCTCCAGCAGTGCCATCGCCAAACCGGTGAGCAGCAGCTTCAACGCGCCCGGCGTGAAGGCGCCGTATCGGGTGACCGCTTCCTGCAGCGACGGTCCCGCGATGTATTCCGAGGCCAGCCAAGGACTCTCGGCATCAGCGTCCGCGTCGACCACGCCCGCGGTGTAAGCACCGGTGACCTGCTGGGAGGCAACGACTTCGCGGTGGAATCTCGCGCGGAACTCCGGGCTGCCGGTGAGGTTGCGGTGGATCTGCTTGACCGCGATCAGACGCCCGTCGGGCGCGCGGCCGAGCAACACCTGACCCATCCCACCGCGGCCGATCACCGCGAGCATCTGGTACCGGCCGAGCCGGTCGGGATCCTCGGCGGTCAATGGCTCCATGCTGGTCACAGCGAACCCCCCATCACCTGGTATTGCGCTGCGGCCAGTCGCCTGACCTCGATCTCCTGATTGCTGCGCACGACAGCGACCGCATCGCCGTAGGGCACCTCGCATTCGAAGCGGACAGCCAGCAGTGAGGTGGTATCCGGGCGCAATGCTTGATAACACCGCACGGCGGGGACCCCGGGAACACCCGCCATCGCGACGTAGCGGTCACCGCGCACGGTATCGCGCAGGTAGTCGAGCAAGGCGGCGGTGTTGTCGGCGCTGTCGAGCTTGTACAGGAACTTGTTGTGCGACACCGCGATCGCGCTCACACCGAGTGCCCGGAACTTCGCGTAGCGCGGACCCGGCTTGCCGACCATCGCCGCGAAGGACCGTGGCGGGTAGACCGCGAACCCCATGCTGTCGGGCTGTTGATCCCCGGTCGACACGATGCGCGGCAGCAGCCGGTTCGGATCGAGCTTCAGGTTCGCCAGCTCCGCGACGGGAGTCGGTGTGTAGCCCTCGAATTCGGCCAGCTGTGCGGTGTAGGTCCGCTGCGCCAGCTCGACCAGCGCGGCATCGTTGGGCTCGATGATCTTGGCGAACAGCCGGATGACGTGGTTCTTCCAGACCAGCCAGCTGCCGATGGTCGGGGTGCCCGGACGCCAATGGCTCAGTGCGGCAGGGAAAGCGGGCAGCGGCAGCGGTACGTTGCCCTCATTGGCACCGAAGTCGGCGGCGGCCATCGCCTGAGCGGCCCGCAGTGCGGTTGGCTCGTCGGCGAAGGCGAGCACCGTGATGTTCAGCGACTTGTAGGCGCTGTCGTTGTTGAGCTGATCGTTTCCCGCGATGGCACCGAACCCGGCGAACAGATCGAACTCGTTCAGCGCCGCACGCTGGACGCCGGAGAGCATGTCGTCGTCGAGGCCCAGATGGTTGACCTGCACACCGCCGCCACGACCCTCGGTGAGCTCGGGATCGATACGCTCGGCCGAGACGATCCGCTCGCCGAGGCGCAGTGACTCGACGAGAATGCCCCGGCCCAGGCTGGGTGCGTCGTCGTAATCGCCCTGCACGGGCTGGGTGGAATAGTCGCCGACGTCGACGCCGGTTTCGTCACCGCACGCCGTGCCGACCAGGCACACGACAGCGAGCAGCGCCGCGAAACGGCCTGATCTGAACAACATTCCTACCCCTCCGGACATCGGTTGAAACCGCGCCCGCTCCTCCCGAACTCACTGCCAAGCTAGCACTCCCCCGCCTGCCCGGCGCACCCACGACGCCTCGATCACGGTGCGGGGAGACGGCCGACGATGGGCTTCAGCGCGGCTTCGGCTGTCGGACATATCTGTTCGGATTGCCGGTACGGGTCGGTGACTTCCACTGTGACGATCTCGACGAAGCTGTCACCGATCGATCGGAACAGGTACATGCGAGTGCACGCGTTGCGTGAGCCGCTGAAGTCGAACGAGGACTCGGTCAGAACGGTGACGCCGTCACCCAGGTCGACCGGTTTGTGCGAGAAGCCGAAGTCGATCCGCCTCGGCTGCGACAGCGTGACGCGCAGATGCCCGTCACCGTTCCATTCGCACCCGTGGGCACCGAGCAGCTTCGCCGGTCCCGCCGCGGTCAGAGTCTGCGAATCCGGTTGTCCCACCAGTGCACACGGATCCAGCGCGGACAGTGTTCGCCCGTCAGCCGGGTCACGGGGCAACGCACCCATCGAGGAGGCGAGCCGTTCCAGGACATATTCCGACAGAACGCAATCGCCGGACTCCGACGACTCGACAGTCAGGCCCCAGCGCGCCGCCTGCTCGCCGTTGTCCAGACCGACGGCACAACCCGTACCGCGCTCGAGCAGCGGACGACCAGCGATCTTTCGGTCGGTGGCGGTGAAACCATCCATGCCGGAACCGATTTCGACGGCCATGGTGCCGACGACCGAGACTCCGCTGCACCCCCAGGTGGAGGTCGGCTGCCAGTTCCATGCCGCCGTGTCCATGGCCGTGCCGCCGGTCACCTCGGCGGGCACGCTGTCACCGAGTGCCTGACGCAGCCAGGCGCAGGTATCTGTCCCACGCACCTGTGCGAGGGCCGGAAACGCCACTGGTTCGACATCGGGTGCCGCAGTGGGGGTTTCGGGTGCACGCAGCAGCACGATCGCGACGGCGGCCGTCAGAGCTATGACGCAGGCCGAGGCCGCGGCGATCCACAGGGCTCGGCGACGCTTCGGTGGCGTCGGCGCCTGGGAAACCGGCTGGGCCGACGAAATGATCTGAGTGGCACCGGGATCAGCGGTAAAGGCAGCCAAGCTGCTGGTGCGGGCCATGATCTCGGTGCCGATCGCCGCAGGCCACGGTGTGGCTTGCACCGGCAGCACCCCGAGGTGGTCGAGGATCTGGCTCGGCGTCGGCCTGCGGCGTGGATCCTTGCTCAGGCACGCTGCGATCAGCCCGCGAAGTTCCGGCGGCACGCGGTCGAGCGCGGGTTCGGTGTGTACGACATTGAACAACGTCAGCGGGGCCGAGGTGGCCGCGAACGGGCTCGCGCCGGTGGCGGCCATGAACAGCAGGCCACCGAAGGAGAAGATGTCGCTGGCGGCGGTGAGCTGTTCGCCGTTGGCCTGTTCGGGCGACATATACGCGGGCGAGCCGACGACAGCGCCTGTCTCGGTGCGCATTCCACCCGACTCCGCGGAATAGGCGATACCGAAATCGATGACGCGGGGTCCGTCGGCTGCGAGAATCACGTTGGCGGGCTTGAGGTCTCGATGGATCAGGCCGGTGCCGTGGATCGAGTGCAGGGCCGAGGCCAGTCCGGAGGCCAGGGTGCGCAGGGCGGGGACGGGCAGCGGACCGTGCGATCCGATCGCGCTGTCGAGCGGGACACCGGGGATGAACACCGAGGCCAACCACGGTGTGGGACCGGTGAGTTCGAAGTCGATGAGCGCGGCGGTGAAGGCGCCGGACACGCGCATTGATACGCGGATCTCGCGTTCGAAACGGGAGCGGAACTCGGGGTCGCCGACCAGATGCGCGTGAATCTGCTTCACCGCCACGAACCGTCCGTCGGGGCCGACGCCGAGCAGCACCCGCCCCATGCCGCCTGCACCGAGTACTCCCAGAATGCGGAAACGCCCGACAACAGCCGGTTCGTTCGCCGCCAGCGGTTCGATCACGCCCACCCCACTCACCAGACCGCCACACCGCACGTGTGTTTTCGGGTGAAACCTAGCATTTCAGTCTGCGGTTCGACTGGCCACTACGACGGCGCACAGGACTATCGCGCAGCTGATGACCGATGTCAGGGAGAGTTTTCCGTCGGTGGCGTCGAGAACCACAGCGGCGACCAGTTGGCCCGCTACCGAGGTCAACCCGAGGAGAAGGACCCCGATCAGGCCGACCGTGACGGCGGCAAGGGCGATGAAGGCCACCCCGATCAGGCCGCCGGTGTAGAGCCAAGGGTCGGTGGGGAATTCAGTGGGGAGGCCGGTGGTCGACAGGGTGTAGAGGTCGAGGAGGAGCAGGGCGGTCAGGCCGACGGCGAAGTTGATCAGGGTGGCGGTGAAGGGGCCGCCGGTGGCGCCGACCCGGCCGTTGACCGCTTGTTGCCAGGCCAGGCCGATGCCCGCCAGGGCTGGCAGGACGATGAGCAGGGCATCGGGGACTCCGGTAGTCACCGTGGTCGGGGCCGAACTGCCACCGGCCGAGAGGACGACCCCGGTGATGCCGAGGGCGGCGGCGCCGATCCGCCATGGGGTGATCGGGGTTCGGCCGTTCGGGGCGAGGCCGAGGCGGTCGACCATGAGGCTGCTGGCGAGTTGGCCCGCAACCACCGCGACGGTGAACGCGGTGACACCGATCGCGGCGATCGTGAGGCCCTGGGCGGCGACGAAGAACGCGCCGCACAGGCCGCCGAGCAGTTGCCATCGCGGCAGATTGCCCTCCGACACCGCACTCCGCACCCTGGTGACACCCGCGCGCAACGCGGGACTGACCGCGAAAGCGAGCAACAAGGCGATCAACCCCGTACCGAAACTGATGGTCGCCGCCGCGATCCCATCGGCCAACCGCGCACCCAACGCCCCGTTGATCCGCCCCTGCACCGCGACACCAGCCCCGATACAGAACCCGAACACCAGCCCGAGACCACGACGCCCGATCATCCGCTCCTCACCACGGTCGACAAACCCAGATGTGAGCATGCCAGCCGTGGGCAGGATTGTGCGTCAGGGCTTGGGCAGTTGCCGCACCGCGTGCACCATCAGCGACTCCACCGTCGCGCAGATCGAGGCGCTGTCGACATGCGGTCCCGCGATGGTCAACTCCATTCCCTCATACTGCTTCTCGTCGACACTTCGATGTCGATAGATCCGCGCGCACCCCAACACCGGACCAGGCGGTTCGCTGCCCTTGAGCAGCGTCACGCCATCGACGGTGACCGAGCCCACCGGCTCGAAGGACGTACGGATAGCCACCACGGTCACCAACGCGCTGCCGTACCAACGGCACTCGTGCGCGTTCTCCGGGCTCGTCGGCTCGGCAGTCAATCGAGGGACCGCTGCCACAACGCGGGGACGATCCAAGAGCCCGCACAGGTCCACTGACGACAGCGAGATCGCGGCATCGGGCCTGCGCGGCGCGGTGCGCAGAGTTCGAGCGAGCTGCGCGATGATGTGATCGGCGACGGCACATCCTTGCTTCTCGACGAGAGCGGTGTCGAACTCCAGCAGGATTCCGGTGGTGGTCCGCCGGTCGGAACTCGCGATCGCGCGTTCACAGTTCTTGGCGTCGCCTTCGAGCACGGTGACGCCATCGATGTCCTTGCGGTTGGGCGGGATGTCGTTCAGGGCTACCCCGAGGCTGAGCCGGATTCCGTCGTTGTAGACCTGTTTTTGCTGGTCGGCATAGCAATTCCAGCTCTTCTCGAGCTCGAACCGCCACGATTCGGTCCGGGTCGGGTTCTCTCTCCATGCGGGGCTGTCGCCCATCGCCGACCTCAACCACGCACAAGAATCGAGTTGGCGAATCTCGGCCGTTGACAGCGCCTTCGGTGCCTCGGCGGCGACGGAGTCGCCAGTTCTCGACAACCACAACGCGCCCGATGCGACGAGGACCATGACGATCGGCGCCGCGAACACCCGACGAGTCCGCACCGAGGTCCCCTCGACCCGATCGCGCAGGTTCGCAAACCGATCGCGTCCGAACCTGGTCGCCGCCGCGAACGCGGAGCCGACAGCGGCCGAGCGCACGGGTTCGACGTAAGCGGGGACAGGCGCGGCGGCCAGCATCGCCGACGCAGCCTGTTCGGTACGGTCGATCTCGTCGAGGATGGCCGATGGCCAGACCTGCTGCCGCGCACCGACGTAGGCGATGATCTGGGCGGGCGACGGTCGCGCGGCCGGGTCTTTACGCAGGCACGCGGCGATCAGTTCGCGCAATGGTTCAGGGACCGCGGACAGGTCGGGGTCCCGTTGCGCGATGTTGAACAGTGTGTACGGGACCGACGGGGCAGCGAACGGCGCTACGCCGCCTGCGGCACAGGCCAGCACCGAACCGAGCGAGAAGACGTCCGACGCGGTTATCAGCGCACCGTGCACGGACTGCTCCGGCGACAAATAGTCCGGTGGCGCCAGCGAGGTGCCCCCGAGGACATCGACGCCGGCCAGCTCGATGCCGTCCCTGGTCAACGCCACCGTGTCCGGTCGTACCCGCTGATGAACGAGCCCGGCCGCGTGCACCCCCTGCAGTGCGTGGGCCAGCGCCGAAGCCAGCGCGCGAACAGCTTCGACGGGAAGCGGTCCGAAATCCGCGACGGCACGGTCGAGTCGTACAGACGGCACGAATGTACGTGCCAGCCATGGCAATTCGTCGTCAGCGTCGACATCGAGCACGGTGGCGTTGCCCGGACCGCTGACTCGCATGGCCGATACTGCGCCGTGCCGTAGCCGTAGCCGCAGATCGGGTAGCTCGAGCAAGCGCGGCAGCGACTGCTCGACCACACGCAGCGAATTGTCAGGCGCGGCGGCCAGCAGCAGGCGGAAGTTCGGCTGCGGGTCGAGCAGACCGACTATGCGGTAGCGACCCACCTGGGTCGGATCGGTCGACGAAGGTCGGGTCGGGGTCATGGTTTCGCCAACTTCGCGAGGATGGGAGTCAGCAGGGTCCGCAGGCGGTCACAGCCATCGGTCGCCTCGTCGTAGTAGGGGATATAGGTGGCGCGAACCAGCTCGGCCGATTCGTCACGCGTCGGTCGAATCGTGAGCGTGTACTCACACCAGCCGCCCCGGTCGTCGATGGTGCCCGCCCAGCCGTCGAGCGAAGTCAACTTCTGGAAACTGCTGTTCGGCTTCTTGTTGTCGATTCGAGTCTGGTCGGTGAAGTTCAGGTGGAATTCTCCGTTGGCCCCGGTGACCCAACAGCTACTGCCGCCCTGGGGGTTCTTCTTCGCGGGGTCTCCGACAATCTGGAGGTTCATGGCGCGATCCATGATCGCGCAGGCGTTCACCAACTGAACAGAACCGGCAGCGACCTTCCGTAGCGGCGGGTTGACCGAGAGTCGGCGAACAACCGCCGCCAGCGCGCGCTCAGCCAGGGGGCAACTGTCGGCAAGGCCCGATGCCTCCATATTCAGTGGCATTCGGAAACCGGCCTGGGTTTCGACGAATCGATCACACGTCCTGCCCTCTTTCCGGTCCCCTTGGACCGGCAGCCACGCGATTGTGCTCCCCATCGGCAACGCGTCGTCGAACGCCCAGCCCTGCGAGATCGACAGCGCGAAACTCAGCTTCTGCCCGGCGGAATCGGTCATCTCCACCGAGCACGTGGTCTGGAATACCCCTTTCGGAGTTGACCGGTACGTCCCGAAATCACCCAGCACTTCGGGGCCCAACAGCGCACACACGTCGAGCAGCATCGACTCCCGCTCGGAGAGCACGAGGGGCGGATCGGTCATCGCGATCGCGTTCCCCGGCACCCCGATGCCGACCAGCATCGAACCGATCAGAATCGCTGCTGAGACCATTGCGACGGCCGCGAGTGTCCGGATCCCTCTCGCGCGCTTGTCGCGCTGAGGTTTGCGCGCGAGCTCAGGCGAGGGCACGGTATCGCCCGCCGCGATGGCGGTCGCATCGCGTTCGTACTCGGCGACCCGTCGACGCACTCGCACCGGCCACACCGGTTCGACCTCGAGCTGTTGTGCGAGTGCGAGCAACTCACTCGGGGTCGGGCGCTCGGCCGGATCCTTGGCCAGGCACGCCTCGACAATGCCACAAATCGGGTGGGGCACAGCGCTGGTATCGGGATTGATGTAGAGCACGTTGTACAGCGTTTGCGGTGTCGACCCCGCCGCGAACGGACTGACCCCCGTCGCGGCCATCGCGAGCACCGCACCTGCGGAGAACACATCGGATGCCGTTGTCAGCGTGCGGCATTCGGCCTGCTCCGGGGACATGTAGGCCGGTGAGCCGATCACCGCGCCGGTGGCGGTCAAGCTGATGTCGTCATCGAGGGCACGCGCGATACCGAAGTCGATGAGTCGTGGGCCCTCATTGGTGAGCAGCACATTGCTCGGTTTGAGGTCGCGGTGTACCAAACCGGTGCGATGGATCTCGAGCAGCGCCATCGCCAGCCCGATGGCCAGCAGTTTGAGTCCGCTCGGGGTGAGTCGCCCGAAGTCGTTCACCACCTCCTGCAGTGACGGACCAGGGATGTATTCCGAAGCAAGCCAGGGGTTTTCGGTATTGACATCGTGACCGACGACGCCCGCAGTGTAAGCGCCCGTCACCCTGCCACTGGCGAGGACTTCCCTTTCGAACCTGGCCCGGAACTCGGCGTCGTCGGTCAGGTCGGCATGGACCTGCTTCACCGCGACGAGCCGGCCGTCCGGCGCCTGGCCGAGGAACACCCGGCCCATCCCGCCACTGCCGATCACCGCGAGGATGCGATACCGGCCGAGTAACTCGGGGTCTTTCCGATCACGAGGTTGCATGGCCGATCACCGATCCTGGGCGAGTAGCGCGTATTGAGCCGCGGCGAGGTGTCGGACGTCAGGTTCCAGGTAGCTGAAGACGACCACCACATCAACGCCGCGATGGACAATGCACTTGAAGCGGTTCGCGAGAACGTTGCGCTCGTTCGGCAATTTCGCCTGCCAACACGACACCGTGGGCAGACCCGCGATCCCCGGTATCGCGACGTATTCGCGTTCACCTTCCTCGGCCAGCCTGTCCGCCTCTGCCGCCGCCGCTTCAGCGCTGGCCGTGTGACGCAGGTACTTGTGGTGTGCCACCGCGACCTGCGACACCGAGGCAGCGCGCAGAGTCGCCAACATCGCGGACGGGCGATCCCACAGCAGGGCGAAAGCACGCGGACCATAGACCGAGAACGTGCCTGCTCCGGTATCGCCGTCGAGTTCCGGTTCGGCGGTTCGCACGAGCCGGGTGAGGAGCTTGTCCGGGTCGATACGCAGATTCGGCAGATCCGCCTCGGCGGTGGGCACGAACCCTTCCAGGTCGGCGAGTTGGATCCGATAAGTCTTGGTCAATACGTCGACCAGGAGCTCGACGCGCGGCTCGAGTACCTTGGCGTAAACCCGGATGACCAAGTTCTTCCACGTGATCCAACTGCCGACCGTCGGCACCGATGGACGCCAATGACTCAGTGCCGCAGGATAATCCGGGAGCACGATCGGTACGTTGTCGGCACCCTGCTCGAAGTCCGCGCGGGCCATGTCCGCTGCCGCTGTTCGCGCGATGTCCTCGGTCTCGAAGGCCAGCAGCGAAATCGCTACGGACTTCTCGTCCTTGTCGTCGGACCGGCCGTTGTCGGCTATCGCCCCGAACGATGCGTGGACGCCTGCCTTGCTCGCCACATTGCTCTGAACACCGGACAGCATGTTCATGCCGGGTACCAGGCCGCGATGATCACCCATCACCCCGCCACCACCGGTCGAGGTCAGGTCGGGATCTATCCGGTCACCGAAGCTCACTCGCTCACCGAGTCGCAGCGACTCCACCAGGATTCCACGAGCCCGGCTCGGTCCCTCGTCATAGTCGGCCGGAGCAGGGTCCGTCGAGTAACTGCCGTGATCCGGCCGGACGGGAGCGTCACCACACCCCATCGGCAAGCCGAGCACGAGTAGTGACAGCACCGCGACGCGATGCAGCCTGAACCGCACGATCATTCCCCCTAGAACCAGCCTCAAACGTGACTGGTCATATCAAACCTGTTGCGAAAGTTAGCATCTCGCACCGAAGGCTGCTACCGCTGCGGTAGCCGAGGGACCGATGCCGCGATGATCGCCTCTCCCGCCGGGCATCGGTGCTCCTTGGGCTGGGCGCCGAGTACCTGCACAGTGACCGACTCGTGGTAGTGCGCGTCGACAGCGCGGAACCGATAGATACTGGAGCAACCTCGGTTATCAGCGTCCTGGTAGATGTCTTTGTTGTAGACCACCGTGCCGCCGCCGATGTCGACGGCATCGCGGCCCGAAAGCGTGCCGGAATCACGGTCGTTCGGCCGACCGAGCTCCACCTGGACTCGACCGGCCCCGCCCCACGAACAACCGTGCGCCGTCGGCACACCCGGCCCCGATGAACCGGCAGCCCTGACCTCCTCTTCGGTCAGGAGGGCGCAGGGGTCGACCGACGCCAGCGAGCGTGCGGCGGCGGGATCCACCACAAGAGATGGCAGTGCCGCGACAAGGCGATCAACGGTGTATTCGGCCAGCGAGCAGTCGACCGCCACACCCGTCTCGACACTGATCCCCCACGATGCGGGCCCGCTACCAGCAACGGCGAACGCACAGTCGCGACCACGTCTGAGTAGGTCGAGTTGTGCGACTGTGCGCTGTGTCGATGTGAAACCCGTGATAGCTCGGCCTATCTCGACGGTCATCCGACCCGACCCCGAACTGCCGTCACACCCCCACGACGATGTTGTCGCCCACGTCCACGAGTCGGTTTCGCGGCGAACACCCCTGGCGACCGGTTCGGGCAGCGCCGGGCCCAGCGCTTGTCTCACCCACGCACAGGCATCGACTACGCGCAGTTGCGCCAAGGTGGGTACAACCGCCGCCGGGCCTGCCGCGTTCGGTGCCGCGGGTGCTGCGCCACGCAACAGCACCACGGCCGCGGAGGCGGCGAGAATCATGGTGACGACAGCGCAAGCCACGCCGATGACGAGCCCACGGCGACGTTTCGGCTGCTCAACTGGCACCGGACGGCGCGGCGGTGCGGCCAGAATGATCTGGGTGCGATCGGGATCGTCGGTCAGCTCTCGCATCCGTGCGGACTGGTTCGCGATGTCCTGATGTATCAGGGCGGGCCACGGACTGGCCTGGAGGGCGAGAACGCCTAGATAGTCCAGGATCTGCGCGGCGGTCGGACGCGCGCGCGGGTCTTTGCGCAGACAGCCCGCGATGAGCTCGCGCAGTTGCTCGGGAACCGGCGTGAGGTCGGGCTCGGTGTGGACGATGTTGAACAGGGTGAACGGTGCGGAGGCGGCGGCGAAGGGACTCACACCGGTCGCTGCCATGTAGAGCAATGAACCGAGAGAGAAGATGTCGCTGGCGGCGGTGACCGAGTCGGCGCCCGCCTGCTCGGGCGACATGTACGCCGGAGAACCGAGGACACTGCCCACCTCGGTGAGCGACTCCTCCGATTCTGTCGTTCTCGCGATGCCGAAATCGATCACGCGGGGGCCGTCCGCGGCGAGAATCACGTTGGCGGGCTTGAGGTCTCGGTGGATCAGGCCTGCCGTGTGAATCGAATGCAGAGCCGAAGCGAGACCGGAGGCCAGGGTTCGCACACTGGCGAGCGGGAGTGGGCCGTACTGCTGAACTGCGGTATCCACGGGCACGCCGGCGATGAAGACCGAAGCAAGCCAAGGGATTTCACTGGTGGTGTCGAAATCTACGACGGCGGCGGTGAAGGCACCCGAGACACGGGTCGAGATCGCGACCTCGCGGTGGAATCGGGCGCGGTAGTCGCCGTCGTCGAGCAGGCGCGTGTGGATCTGTTTGATCGCAACGAAACGGCCGTCCGGGGCGAGGCCGAGCAGCACTCGGCCCATTCCGCCTGCGCCCAGCACACCGAGGATTCGATAGTGGGACACCATGTTCGGGTCATCGACCGACAATGCCTTGATCAACTTTTCGACTCCCCCGATAGCACTCATCGCGGCAGGAGTACAGCTCACCTGCCGTGCGTCCAGAACCTAACACCGGACTCTGCTAGTCCGCGGGGCGCGGCGGCATCCAGGTGGGTGTCAGCATGGCAGCCGCGAGCAGGACCGTGCCGAGCAGCGCGATCGTGGTCGACATCGACAGGTATTGGGTTGCCGTCGCTACGAAGGCGAAGACGGCCAGGGCGACTATTTCGGAGAGCAGGCCCGAGACCGAGGTGACGGTGGCTCGGGCAGGGCCTTCGATGGCGTCCTGGAGGCGGGCGCCTGCGACTACCTCGGCGTTGAAGTCGATGCCGTAGGCGATGCCGATGCCGATGAAGCCGATCCAGATCATGGATGTGCCGACGGCGAGTGCGCCTGCGATGAACAGGATTCCGGCGAGGAACAGGGCTGCCGCGATGGTGCGGGAAGAGAGAGATTCGGTTCGGCCTGCTAGGAGGGAACCGATCAGTGAGCCCGCGACAGTGACGCCGACCAACAGTGCCGAGGTGCTGGTGGAGGCGCCGCCGGAGATTGCGAGGAGGCCGAAGTATTCGTCGAAGGCGGTGACGCCGTAGAGGAGGGCGCCGAGTAGGACGCCTCGGCGGACTCGGCGGACGTGTAGTGCTTCGGCGATACCGGTTTTGAGCATCGAGAGGTATCGCGACGATGTGCCGTGTGTTGTCGAGGGCGAATTCGGTTGGGGTGCAACGGCTACCTGCTTGACATGGGGACCAACCGGTTCGGGGTCGTCGTCGAGGTCGTCGACGGCGGTGGCGGAGATGGCGACGGGGGCGCTCGGTAGGGCGAGGGCGGCGAGGGTGTGGACGATGCCGACGCCGACGCTGACCCAGCCGACCAGTGCGTAACCACCGAGAGCGAAAAGGGGTGCGGCGGCAAGGATTGCGAGCAGGACGGTGGATTCCTGGGCGCCTCGGGCCCAGCCCATGATCGCGGCGTAGGCCGACGGTTTTTCGCGGGCGACCAGGTCGTCGTAGATCAGGGCTTCGAAGGTACCTGATTCCAGCGATCCGGCGGCGCCCCAGAGCAGGAAGCCCACCGCGAAACCCGCGAACGAAGGCGCCGACATCCAGGTGGCGAAACACGCGGCCTGCAGCACACAGCTCAGGATCAACAGCCCGCGCCGGGACACCGTGTCGGCCCAGGCGCCGGAGGGCACCTCGAGCACGAAGGCGGTTACCGACCAGATCGCGAGCAGCAGCGAGATCTGCGCTGTGCTCAGCCCGTGCTCGGCGAACAGCACCCCGTAGAGGGCGTAGATCGGCAGCAGGTCACGCGTGCCCTTGAACAGCACAGCACGGACGGTGAGGTCGCGAACAGGATCACGTCGCAACCAGGCCACCGCCTCCCGGAGCGGGAAAGATCAACAGCCGTAGATGAGCATTCGCATGACCACCATCGTTCGCGCCGAGACCGGCCGGGTCAAGCGATTATCCGAGTGGGATCCAGCCGTTGGCGGCCAGGGAATCGTCTTCGTCGGTGGTGGGGATCAGGGGGCGGCCGTCGTTGAGGTCGTTGATGAGTTCGGACACCGGGTGGGAGTCGCTGTAGTGGTAGCCCTGGGCGAGGGCGAAGCCCAGTTCGGTGAGGACGGCGGCTTGGTATTCGGTTTCGACGCCCTCCGCGATGACCTGGAGGTCGAGGGATTTGCTGAGGGCGGCGATGACGCTGAGCAGGGGTGGGGCGGGGGAATCGGAGCGGATGGCGGCGACGAAGGACTGGTCGACCTTGAGGATGTCGCTGGGGATGGTGGCCAGGCGGCTCAGGGAGGAATAGCCGGTGCCGAAATCGTCGATGGCGATGCGCACGCCACGCTCGCGCAGGGTGTGCAGGTTGGTGATCGCGGTCTGGGATTCGGCGGCGAGTTCGCTCTCGGTGACCTCGAGGACGAGTTGGTCTGCGGGCCAACCGGTTTCGGACAGGATGGTCGCGACACGCTCGGCGTATTCGGTTTCGGCCAGTTCCAGGCCGGAGACGTTCACATTGAGGGTGAGGTTCAGCGAGGCGAAGCTCTCCTGCAGGCGCGCGGCGTCGGCGCAGGCGCGGCGCAGGACCAGTTCGTCCAGGTCGGAGATGAGGTCGTATTCCTCGGCGACGCGGATCAGGCCCTCGGTGGTGACCTCGGGTTGCGCGCTCGACGACCAACGCAGCAGCGCTTCGACACCGACCGCCTGGCCGCCGTCTTCGGTGAGGCTGACGATCGGCTGATAGTGCACGTCCAAAGCGCCGCGGTCGATGGCCTCGCGCAGTTCCACGGCCAGGGGAAGCTGACGCGAGGATTCGAGCACCGTGCGGTTGCGGCCCGCCTGTTTGGCCCGATACAGGCCGACGTCGGCGCGGCTGACCAGCAGCGATCCGGATTCACCCGGCTGCCACGAGGTGACACCGGCCGAACAGCCCATGGTCACCGCGGCACGCAATTGCTCGGTGAGCAGGATCGCGGCCTGCTCGGTGGTGCCGGGCAGCAGCAGCGCGAACACATCGCCGCCGAACCGGGCCAGCACCTGGCCGGGGGCCAGCAGGTCGAGCCAGGTATCGGCGACCCGCTGCAGGACGGCGTCGCCCGCGCGATGGCCGAGGTGGTCGTTGATCTTCTGGAATCGGTCGAGGTCGACCAGTACAAGGGCCATGCCCTGACCGCCGCGACCGGCCGCGTCGATCGCCGGGTTGAGCTGCTTCTCGAAACCGCGGCGGTTGAGCAGGCCGGTGAGCACGTCGATATCGGCTTCCGACGCCATCCTGGTGAGGATGCCGACCACCACACCCGCACCGAAGGTGACACCGGCGGGGATCAGCCCCGACCACCACGGCAACCCACGCGCGGGCAACACCAGCAGACACAGCACCATCGCGAAACCGATATGCGCGGCGGCCTGGGACCAGGCGAAGAACAGGGCAGCATCACAGGCGACGAACACGAAGAACGAGGCAAGGGTGATGGCGCCGACCATATTGGGGAAGTCGTACACGGCGACCGCGACGAGCACGGTGGCGGTGGCGAGATAGGCGTGATGCAGGGCGTGCGGCATGCGCGGACCCCACGCGAGCAGGGTGAGCCCGAGCAGCACCGAGATGGCCGCCGCGGTGCCGACAACCGTTCGGTTACCGTCCTCGCCCGGTGCGACGGCAGTGATCATCAGGCCGAGGACACCGCCGAGGACGTAGAACGCCCCCGTTGTCCTGGCCATGACCTTTGCCGTCGCCAACGCCGATGCCGCCCGCACCCGGGTTCGGGTATCGCCGCGCGCCCCGATTCCTCGCACGAGCACCAGCCTAGATGTTGATGGGTCACGGTGTTTGCTACATCCACAAATGTGGTGTCAGCAAACTGTGAGCTTACGGCTTCAGCACATCGGTGCCGACGAACGGGACCAGTGCGGCGGGCACCCGCACCGAACCGTCGGCCTGCTGGTGGTTCTCCAGGATCGCCACGATCCAGCGCGTGGTGGCCAGCGTGCCGTTCAAGGTGGCCGCCACCTGCGCCTTTCCGTTTTCGTCGCGGTAGCGGACCGAGAGCCTGCGCGCCTGGAAGGTGGTGCAGTTGGAGGTGGAGCTGAGCTCGCGGTAGGTCTGCTGGGTGGGCACCCAGGCCTCGCAGTCGAACTTGCGCGCCGCCGAGCTACCCAGATCGCCGCCTGCCACATCGATCACCCGGTAGGGCACCTCGATCGCGGCGAGCATCTCGCGCTCCCACGCCAGCAGCCGCTGATGTTCGGCTTCGGCCTGGTCAGGGGTGGTGTAGACGAACATCTCCACCTTGTCGAACTGGTGCACGCGGATAATGCCGCGGGTGTCCTTGCCGTAGCTACCGGCCTCGCGGCGGAAGCACGACGACCAGCCTGCGTAGCGCTTGGGGCCCTCGCTCAGGTCGAGGATCTCGTCGGAGTGGTAGCCGGCCAGCGGCACCTCCGAGGTGCCGACGAGGTAGAGGTCGTCTTCTTCGAGGTGGTAGATCTCGGCCGCGTGCTGGCCGAGGAAACCGGTGCCTGCCATGATCTCCGGGCGCACGAGCACCGGCGGGATCATCATGGTGAAGCCGTTGGCCACGGCCTTCTGCGCGGCCAGTTGCAACAGGCCCAGCTGCAGCAGCGCGCCGTAACCGGTCATGAAGTAGAACCGCGAACCCGACACCTTGGCGCCGCGCTCCATGTCGATCAGGTGCAGCGACTCGCCGAGTTCCAGGTGATCCTTGGGCTCGAAGTCGAAAACCGGTGGGGTGCCTACGGTTTCGAGCACGATGTAATCGTCCTCGCCGCCCGCGGGCGCACCCTCCTGCACGACGTTGGAGATCGCGCGCTGGGCGGCGTCGAGGTCGGCGTCGGCCGCGCTCTGGGCCAGTTCGGCCTCTTTGACCTTGGCGGACATGTCGGTGGCGGCGGCGAGCAGCGCGGGGCGCTCCTCTTTGCTCGCCTTGCCGATCACCTTGCCCATGGCCTTGTGTTCGGCGCGCAGGTTGTCGGCGGTGGCCACGGCGGCCCGGCGCGCGGCGTCGGCTTCGAGCAGGGCGTCGACGAGCGCGGGGTCCTCACCGCGGGTCCGCTGCGAGGCACGGACGGCTTCCGGGTTCTCGCGCAGGAATCGGAGGTCGATCATGAGAATCAAGCCTAGTTGTTTACGCAACCCTTATTCTCTCGGCCCTATGCCAATCGGGCAGCGCAGGGGCATAGTTGCGGTGTGAGTACCACTTTCGACACCGCCGTCATCGATACCGCGCTCGCCGACCTCACCGAGGGGGAGAAGACCTGGGCCACGACCGGCCTGCGCCGCCGCCGCGAACTGCTCGACGAGCTGCACGCGCTCACCGCGCGCGACGCCGAGGCCTGGGTCGCCGCCGCCCGCACCATCAAGAAGCTCGACGCCGACAGCCCGCTGCTCGGCGAGGAGTGGATGTCGGGCCCGATGACGATGCTCGCGGGCGCGCAGGCGCTGAGCGAGTCGATGGCGGCGCTCGAAAAGGGCGCGAGCCCGATCGACGGTGTCGAGCTCACCACCGCACCCGGCGGCCGGGTGGCGGTGCCCGCGCTACCGCACGGCTTCTACGACAAGCTGCTGCTGAGCGGATTCAGCGCCGATGTGTGGCTGAAGCCCGGTATCGATGCCGCGACCGCGCGGCGCAAGGCGGGCCTTGCCCAGCGCGAACCCGCGAAGACCAACGGTGTCGGCGCGGTGCTCGGCGCGGGCAACATCATGTCGATCGCGCCGCTGGACACGCTCTACGAGCTCTACGCCAACAACCGCGTCGTGGCGCTCAAGCTCAACCCGATCACCGATCCGCTGCTGCCGGTGTTGCAGGCGATCTTCGCGCCGTTCATCGAGCTCGGGGTGGTACGCATCCTCACCGGCGGCGCGCCGGAGGGCGGCTACCTGGTGAACCACCCGCAGGTCGCGCACGTGCACATGACCGGCGGCGCGCCGACCCACGACGCGATCGTGTGGGGGCCGGGTTCGGACAAGACCGGCGAGCCCGTCCTGGCCAAGCCGATCACCAGCGAGCTCGGCGGTGTGGCGCCGTGCATCGTGGTTCCCGGCGACTGGTCGGCCGCGGATCTGAAGTTCCAGGCCGAGCACGTGGCCACCCAGCGCCTGCACAACGGTGGTTACAACTGTGTCGCCGCGCAGACCGTGGTGCTCGCCGCGGACTGGCCGCTCAAGGAGCAGTTCCTCACCCAACTGCGCGCCGCGATCGACAACGCGCCCGCACGCACCGCCTACTACCCCGGCAGCGACAATCGCGTCGCGGGCGCACTGGAGGCCTACCCCGACGCGGCCCGTGCCAACGGCCGGTTGCTGGTCGAGAACCTGCCCGCCGGCGACACTCCCCTGCTGCGCACCGAGTACTTCTCGCCCGTCCTCGGCGTGGTCGAACTGCCGGGCCTCGGAGCCGAATTCCTGAGCAACGCAGTCGATTTCGCCAACGACGAATTGATGGGCACCCTCGGCGCCAACATCATCGCCGACCCCGCGACCATCACCGAGCTCGGCGCGAAACTCGACACCGCGATCCAGAACCTGCGCTACGGCACCGTCGCGCTGAACGTCTGGACCGCGCTCGCGTTCCTGACACCGCGCGCCAGCTGGGGCGCCTACCCCGGCCACACCATCGACGACATCCAGAGCGGCATCGGCGTCGTACACAACGCCTTCCTCCTCGACGACGTCGAACGCACGGTGGTCCGCGGCCCCTTCCGCCCCGCTCCGCGCTCGATCCTGGGCGGCGAACTCGCCCTCAGCCCGAAGCCGCCGTGGTTCGTCTCGAACAAGACCGCGACCTCCACCGGTCGCAAACTGACCGACTTCTACGGCGACGGCAAGCTGCGCCGCATCCCGGGCATCTTCGTGTCAGCTCTGCGGGGATAGGTACGCTCGGGGCCAGCAGTCGTACACACCCAGCAACAACGACCCGACCTCGAGGAGGGTCCGCCGACGCAGTCGGCGGTCGCGGCCGTCCCGTCGATCAGGTGCCGTTGCGTAGGCGACGAAGGAGCAAGCAACGGTGCCTGATC
>NZ_JBHYRN010000019.1:0-135965 GCF_042749305.1 Nocardia sp. NPDC058705
ATGCGACGCAGGAGCAAGCCCCGGCGGCTAACCGGCGACCCCTTGGGGCCGCGACTCGAGCGCGCCAGCGCTCCAACAAACACAGCCAGTGCCTAACGGACTACTCGAACCCCGAGGCCACGTCGTTCGATGTGAGCGCGGGTGGTGGCGTAAGTGATCAGCGCCGGATCGAGGTCGGTCACGACATTGCGGGATCATGGGACAGTGACTTCGCCGGACGCGGCGGGGCCGATAGGGATAAGGAGCAGCGGCGGATGTTCGTGAAGGTGTGCGGTCTGACCACCGAGGAGCAGATCGACTGGGCGGTCGAGCTCGGGTACTCCGCGATCGGCGTCATGGTGACGACCAAGAGCAAGCGCTATCGCACCCCCGAACAGGCTCGCGCCCTCGCCGATTACGCACGCGGCCGCATCACCACCTTCGCCGTGGCCCTCGAAGCGAGCGAAGTCGCCGAGGTGACGGACGCGTTCGACGTCGTGCAGCTCTACCAGTGGGCCGACCTGCCGAATCTGGCCTTCTGCTCCGCGAACCCACCCGCACCCGAGCAGACCAGCAAATACTTCTTCTACGACGCCAGCGCGGGCTCCGGCATCTTCGAGGAATTCCCCGATTGGGTGCGCGCGCAACCCGGTCAGATCGTGCTGGCCGGCGGTCTCGACCCGGACAACGTCGCCGCCGTCATCGCCGAGCACCACCCCTACGGCGTCGACGTGTCCAGTTCGGTGGAAACCGCACCCGGCGTGAAGAGCCGGGAACTGATGCGACGATTCAAAGCCGCCACCGAAGCCGGCGAAGTTCTAGAGTGATCCCATGATTACCGCGATCGTGATGATCCAGGCGCAGAACTCTCGCATCCCCGAAACCGCGCAGGCCCTCGCCGATACCGAAGGAGTCGCCGAGGTCTACTCCTGCGCGGGCGACGTCGACCTGATCGCGATCGTGCGTGTCCGCGACCACGCGCGCATCGCCGACGTGGTCACCGGGGCCATCGACAAGGTGGACGGCGTGGTCCGCACCACCACCCACATCGCCTTCAAGTCCTACTCCAGCCATGATGTCGAAGCCGGATTCTCCCTGGGGGAGTGAGCCTTTCGTCGAACGTTGCCTCGGCCGCGGGCGAGCCCGGCCGAGGCGTCAGCGCTCGTCGAGTACCTGGGTGAGTTCGGCCCAGCTCTGCAACAACTTGGCCGCCGCCCCGCTGTCCACCGCCGCGGCGGCGCGCTCGAGCCCGCCGGCCAGCGCGGCATCCAGATCCGAGTCGACATCGCCGACCCCGCGCGAGAGGTCGTAGGCCACGATCGCCGCGGCCGAGTTCAACAGCACCGCGTCCCGCACCGGCCCCGGCGTCCCCGCGAACACCTCACGCGCGATCCGGGCGTTGACCTCGGCGTCGCCACCGCGCAGTTCGTCGAGGTCCACCCGGGCGATCCCGAGGCGCGTCGGGTCGATCACCGTCTGACGGATCCGCCCACCGCTGACCACCCACACATCCGTGAGGTCCGAGGTGGTGATCTCGTCGAGCCCGTCGCGCCCACGCACCACCAGCGCACTCGCGTCACGCGCTGCGAAAACTCCCGCGATCACGGGCGCCAGATCGGCGAACGCGCACCCGATCAGCCCCGCGCGCGGCTGCGCCGGATTCGTCAGCGGTCCGAGCACGTTGAACACGGTCGGAATGCCGATCTCCTTGCGTGCCGCACCCGCGAAGCGCAGCCCGGAGTGGAACAGCGGCGCGAAACAGAACCCGATCCCCGCCTCGCGCACCGACCGCGCCACCGATTCGGGCCCGAGCGCGAGCTTCACCCCCAGCGCTTCCAGCACATCGGCGCCACCGGACTTCGACGAAGCCGCCCGGTTCCCGTGCTTGACCACCGGCACCCCTGCCGAGGCCACGACCACCGAGGACATGGTCGAGATGTTCACCGACCCCGACCGATCGCCACCGGTACCGACGACATCGACCGCGTCGCCATCGATGCGCACCAGCTTCGCGTGTCCGAGCATCCCGGCCACCATGCCCGCCAATTCGGACGGCGTGGGTCCCTTGATCTTCATGGCGACGCCGAAAGCCGCGATCTGGGCAGCGGTGGCGTTGTCGGTGAAGATCTCGTCGATCACCCAGGTGGTGTCGTCCGCGGCCAGGTCGCCACCGTCGGCGAGGGTTCCGAGCACCTGGGCCCAGCTGCGCACGCTCATTTGCTCTGCTTCTCCTTCGACGACACCGTTGCGCCACTACTAGATCGGGCACGCGGGAGGTGGCGCAATGTCTTTTGCGCCGTTCGGGCAAGTTTAAGGGGCCGTACGCGGCGGTTGCATGGCGTCCCACCCGTCGGCGATCCCGTCGTGACGCTGGGCCAGGCCCGCCATTCGCGAACGTTCCTGCGAACAGGTCAGCGGATCCAACCGTTGCACCCGCTGCAGGATGATCGGCACCAGGCCGTCGGACGCAACATCGTCGCCTACGCGCGCATATCCGTCGTACCCCGCGATCTCCACCGCCTTCTCGATCTGCCCGGCGGGCAGGCGCAGATGGTGGCGCAACACCGCGTCGGCCTCCCGATCCAGCTCGCTCGCCCGGTCCAGCGCCGTCGAACACGCCTCGACATCGTCGAAACTCGACGCCACCACCACCAGATCGTCCCGCAGGGGATCCAGCGCCTGCGCGGATCCGCCGAACAGGCGCCGCCACATCCGAACCACGACCATCGTCGCCTCCTCGCGTCTCAGCCTATCCACATCAACCGCTGTCACAATGAGTTGTCGCGCGATCGTCGCCAACACGCCGACGGAAGTCGTAGACCCCCTCTGTGCGTGGGTTTTCCGACTCGCGCCACAAACTTTCGTACCCGGGTACATGTGTCGTACTACGAAGAGTCATACTTACCCCGTGACGACCGCAGTAGGCACCCCAGGATCGGCCATTACTCAGCGTGTGCATTCGCTGAACCGGCCCAACATGGTCAGCGTCGGAACCATCATCTGGCTGTCGAGCGAGTTGATGTTCTTCGCTGGTCTGTTCGCCATGTACTTCGTTGCGCGCGCGCAAGCGCACGGCAACTGGCCCCCGGAGCCGACCGAGCTGAACATGAAGCTCGCCATTCCGGTGACGGCCGTGCTGATCGCATCGTCGTTCACCTGCCAGATGGGCGTGTTCGCCGCGGAGAAGGGCGACGTGTTCGGCCTTCGCCGCTGGTACACGATCACCCTGCTGATGGGCGCGTTCTTCGTGTTCGGTCAGGGCTACGAGTACTACCACCTGGTGCACGAGGGAACCACGATCGCCGGTAGCTCCTACGGCTCGGTTTTCTACATCACCACCGGATTCCACGGTCTGCACGTGATCGGCGGTCTGATCGCGTTCGTGTTCCTGCTCGTGCGCACCACGCTGAGCAAGTTCACGCCCGCCCAGGCCACCGCCGCGATCGTGGTGTCCTACTACTGGCACTTCGTCGACATCGTCTGGATCGGGCTGTTCGCCACGATCTACTTCGTCCGCTAGCGCGCGGTACACCAAAGCTTTTTGCACAAGTCGGTTCCGTCTACTCCAAAGGGACACAGATGAGTTCATCTCCCCCGTCGGCCCCCGAGCCCGCTGACACCGGGCAGGCCGCCGCCAAGGCGCGTAAACAGCGTCGCGCCCGCCGTCGTATCGCGGGTGCTCTCGCGTTGATGATCGGCTTGGTCGGAGCCGGCTTCCTGGCTACCGCGCTCACCCCCGAGCCGCAGGTCGCCACCGCGCACGAGGACCAGTCCGCGCTCATCCGCGAGGGCAAGCAGCTCTACGACACCTCCTGCGTCACGTGCCACGGCGCGAACCTGCAGGGTGTGCCCGACCGTGGTCCGAGCCTGATCGGTGTCGGCGAGGCCGCGGTCTACTTCCAGGTCTCCTCCGGTCGCATGCCGATGGCCATGAACGGCGCCCAGGCCGAGCGCAAGCCGGTCAAGTTCGACGCGCACCAGACCGACGCGATGGGCGCCTACATCGCCGCCAACGGCGGTGGTCCCTCGGTGATCCGCGATGCCAACGGTGAGATCGCGCAGGAATCGCTGCGCGGCGACGACATCGCCCGCGGCTCGGAGCTGTTCCGGATGAACTGCGCCTCCTGCCACAACTTCACCGGCCGTGGTGGCGCGCTGTCCAGCGGCAAGTTCGCGCCGCCCCTGGCTGAGGCCAACGAGCAGCAGATCTACGACGCGATGGTCACCGGCCCGCAGAACATGCCGAAGTTCTCCGACCGGCAGCTGACGCCGGAGGAGAAGCGCGACATCGTCGCCTATGTCAAGAACTCCGCCGAGGAGAAGGCTCCCGGCGGCTGGGATCTCGGCGGATTCGGTCCGGCGACCGAAGGTTTGGCGATCTGGGTCATCGGCATCACCGCCGTTGTCGGCGCCGCGATGTGGATCGGTTCCCGATCATGAGTGGACAGGAGCACAGCGACATGGGTCGCGAACCCACCGAAGACGAACTCGACGCGATGTCGACCGCCGAGCTCGCCGAGCTCGGCACCAAGCGCGACGACGTCGATGTTGTCTACCGCAACGAGCGGTGGCCGGTGCCCGGCACCAAGGCCGAGAAGCGCGCCGAACGTGAGGTCACGTTCTGGTTCGCGATCTCCGGCCTGGCCGCTGCCGCGCTCATCGGTGTCTTCCTGTTCTGGCCGTGGGAGTGGAAGGGCTACGGCGACGAAGGCCATGCCGCCTACTCGCTGTTCACCCCGCTCATCGGCCTGACGTTCGGCATCTCGGTGCTGGTCATCGGTGTCGCCGTGGTGCTGATCCGCAAGAAGTTCATCCCCGCCGAGATCTCCATCCAGCAGCGCCACGACGGCCCGTCGGACGAGGTCGAGCGTCGCACCCTGGCCGCCGAGCTGCAGGAAGCGCTCGACTCCTCGACCCTCGGTCGTCGCAAGATGATGCTCGGTACCGCGGGCGCCGGTGTCGGCGTGCTCGGTGTGGGCGCGCTGCTGGTGTTCGTCGGTGGCATGGTGAAGAACCCGTGGGCCAAGCGCGACAAGTCGCCGCTGTGGGTGTCGGGCTGGACCCCGGACTACCCGGGCGAGACCATCTACATCCGTCGCGACACCGGCCGCCCCAACGACATCGTGCTGGTCCGTCCCGAGGATCTCGACGCCGGCTCCATGGAAACCGTATTCCCGTGGAAAGAGAAGTGGCGCGGGGATTCGCACGAGACCCTGCAGTCGCTGCGCGGCATCCGCAACGCCGTGATGCTGATCCGTCTGCGCACCGAAGACGCCGAGAAGGCGATCAAGCGCAAGGGCCAGGAGAGCTTCAACTTCGGCGACTACTTCGCCTACTCGAAGATCTGCACCCATCTCGGCTGCCCCACCTCGCTGTTCGAGCAGCAGACCAACCGAATCCTGTGCCCCTGCCACCAGTCGCAGTTCTCCGCGACCGAGTGGGGTAAGCCGGTCTTCGGTCCTGCCGCCCGCGCACTGCCTCAGCTGCCGATCACCGTCAACTCCGAGGGCTTCCTGGTCGCCGCGGGCGACTTCATCGAGCCGCTCGGCCCGGCCTTCTGGGAGCGTCGTTCATGAGCTTGGGAGATATGGCCGCCAACCAGGCCAACGAGATGGACGAGCGGTATCGCGCCGCCGCGTTCATGAAGCGGTCGATCAACAAGGTCTTCCCGACCCACTGGTCGTTCCTGCTGGGTGAGATCGCGCTCTACGCGTTCATCATCCTGCTGCTGTCGGGCATCTACCTGACGCTGTTCTTCGACCCGTCGATGACCCACGTGGTCTACGACGGCGCTTACCAGCCGCTGCGCGGTGTCGGTATGTCGCGGGCGTACGAGACCGCGCTGAACATCTCCTTCGAGGTGCGCGGCGGTCTGTTCGTGCGACAGATCCACCACTGGGCGGCCCTGCTGTTCGCGGCGTCGATCATCATCCACCTGTTCCGCATCTTCTTCACCGGCGCGTTCCGCAAGCCGCGTGAAGGCAACTGGGTGATCGGCTCGCTGCTGCTGATCCTGGCGATGTTCGAAGGCTTCTTCGGCTACTCGCTGCCCGACGACCTGCTCTCCGGTACCGGTCTGCGCGCCGCGTTCTCCGGTATCACCATCGGCGTGCCGGTGGTCGGTACCTGGATGCACTGGCTGATGTTCGGCGGCGACTTCCCCGGCGACATCATCATCCCGCGCCTCTACATCGCGCACGTGCTGCTGCTGCCCGGCATCATCCTGGCGCTGATCGGTGCGCACGTCGCGTTGGTCTGGTACCAGAAGCACACCCAGTTCCCCGGACCGGCCCGCACCGAGAACAACGTTGTCGGCGCGCGCATCATCCCGGTGTTCGCCGCCGACCAGGGCGCGTTCTTCGCGTTCACCCTCGGCATCGTCGGCATCATGGGCGGTGTCCTCCAGATCAACCCGATCTGGAACCTCGGTCCGTACAACCCATCACAGGTGTCGGCGGGTTCACAGCCCGACTTCTACATGATGTGGACCGACGGTATGGCGCGTCTGATGCCCGCCTGGGAGGTCTATCTCGGCAACTACACGATCCCGGCCGCGTTCTGGGTCGCGCTGGTGATGGGCCTGGTGTTCACCCTGCTGATCGCCTACCCGTGGATCGAGAAGCGCCTCACCAACGACACCACCGCGCATCACAACCTGCTGCAGCGTCCGCGCGACGTGCCGGTCCGTACCGCTATCGGCGCCATGGCCATCACGTTCTACGTGATCCTGACGCTGTCGTGTGTCAACGACATCATCGCGCTGAAGTTCGACATCTCGCTGAACGCGACCACCTGGATCGGTCGTATCGGCGTGCTGCTGCTGCCGCCGCTGGCGTACTTCATCACCTACCGGTTCTGCATCGGTCTGCAGCGCAGTGACCGGGCGGTGCTCGAGCACGGCATCGAGACCGGTGTGATCAAGCGTCTGCCGCACGGTGAGTACATCGAGGTGCACCAGCCGCTGGGTGGGGTCGACGAGCACGGCCACGCCATCCCGCTGGAGTACCAGGGCGCCCCGGTGCCCAAGAAGATGAACAAGCTGGGTTCGGCGGGCAAGCCGGGTACCGGTAGCTTCCTGAAGGCCGATCCCAAGGCCGAGGGCGAGACCTGGGCCGAGATCGAAGAGGCCGAGGAGCACAAGATGCTCACCGTCCTCGCCGAGCAGCAGGCGATCGCGAACAACAGCGAGCCGTTCGGTCACTGACCGACGACAAGCACAAAGGCCCCGAGTCGAATTCGACTCGGGGCCTTTGCTTTTACCGGTTACAGGCGTGGGGTTCGGCGGTAGGTCTCGATGGCCTCGAACTTGGCCAGATTGTGCCGGGCGTCGGCGAGCGCGTCGTGGGCGTCGTCGGGGATCGGCGGCAGCGCGGGGGAGCCGTTGACGGCCCAGTGCTGGCGCAGTTCGTTGGTGTAGCGCGGCATCCCCTTGGGCAGGGCGGTCATGTCACCCCACAGCTGGCACAGCGCCACATGGTCGTAGGCGCCGACCCAGGCCCACAGCTCTGGCACCACGCTGGGTCGCGGTAGGAAGAACTTGAACAGATCGTCGCGGATCTGCTCCCTGGTCCGATACAGCGGCGACCCGGCAGCAGGCAGCTTGGGCAGCACATGCTTGCGCACCCACGGCCCCGCCTTCGTCGCATCGAATTCGGTGGAGATCGCGTAATACTCGCGCCCGTCCTCGCAGACGACGCCGATCGAGATCAGATCGATCGTCGTGCCGTCCTCGATGAATTCCGAATCGTAAAAATATCGCAGGGAGATCGCCTCTTCGTGCCGGTGGGGTGCGCGTGACGTCCGGCGTGACGATCCGTGCGGTGACCCACGGTGGGTTGACGAAAACCCTATGTCGGCGGCTCGCGCGGACTTCGCACGGGTCGCGCGTCCGACGCAGGTACGCCGGATATTCGCTCGTGCGCGCGGGTACGTATTCTTAGCGGGTGACCTGGACCGTCGACGTACCCATTGACCGCCTGCCGGAACTGCCGCCGCTGCCCACCGAACTGCGTGCGCGCCTGGATGCCGCTCTGGCCCGGCCCGCCCTGCAGCAGCCGTCATGGGACGCCGACGAGGCCGCGACCATGCGGACCGTGCTCGAGAGCGTGCCGCCGATCTGCCTGCCCGCCGAGGTCGAGGACCTCAAGGCGCAGCTGGCCGCCGTCGCGCGCGGTGAGGCATTCCTGATGCAGGGTGGTGACTGCGCGGAGACCTTTGTCGACAACACCGAACCGCACATCCGTGGCAACATCCGTACGCTGCTGCAGATGGCCGTGGTCCTCACCTACGGCGCGAGCATGCCGGTGGTGAAGGTGGCCAGGATCGCCGGCCAGTACGCCAAGCCGCGCTCCGCCGACACCGATGCCATGGGCCTGAAGTCCTACCGCGGTGACATGGTGAACTCGATCGTCGCCGACGAGGCCCTGCGCCGCCACGACCCCTCACGCCTGGTCCGTGCCTACGCCAACGCCAGCGCCGCGATGAACCTGGTCCGCGCGCTCACCAGCGCGGGCACCGCCGACCTGCACCGCCTGCACGACTGGAACCGCGATTTCGTCGCCCAGTCACCCGCGGGCGCGCGCTACGAGACCCTGGCCGAGGAGATCGATCGCGGCCTGCGCTTCATGGCCGCCTGTCAGGTCAACGACCCGAGCCTGAAGACCGCGCGCATCTACGCCTCACACGAGGCGCTTGTCCTCGACTACGAACGCGCCATGCTGCGGCTGAGCGAGAGCGAAACCGGCGAACCGCTGCTCTACGACCTGTCGGCGCACTTCCTGTGGATCGGCGAGCGCACCCGTCAGCTCGACGGCGCCCACATCGCACTGGCCGAGCTCCTCGCCAACCCGATCGGCCTCAAGATCGGGCCGACGACCACGCCGGATCAGGCGGTGGAGTACGTCGAGCGGCTCGACCCGAACAACCAGCCGGGCCGGCTCACCCTGGTCGCTCGCATGGGCAACGGCAAGGTGCGCGACGTGCTGCCGCCCATCATCGAGAAGGTGCAGGCCACCGGCCACCAGGTGATCTGGCAGTGCGACCCCATGCACGGCAACACCCACGAGTCGTCCACCGGTTTCAAGACCCGCCACTTCGACCGCATCGTCGACGAGGTCCAGGGCTTCTTCGAGGTCCACCACGCCCTCGGCACCCACCCCGGCGGCCTGCACATCGAGCTGACCGGCGAGAACGTGACCGAATGCCTCGGCGGCGCCCAGGACATCTCCGACCTCGACCTCGGCGGTCGCTACGAAACCGCCTGCGACCCGCGCCTGAACACCCAGCAGTCCCTGGAACTGTCGTTCCTCGTTGCGGAGATGCTGCGCTGAATCAGCTCGGATGAGGCCCGGGGGCGGTCAGCGATCACCGCGCCCGGGCTTCTCCTTGTGCTCGTCTTTGTCCTTCTCGGGATCCTTGCCCCTTCAAGGCAGGGCGGTGAGCGTGACGACGCTGCCCGCCTCCACATTCGTATTGATGCCCGGTACCTGGCCGATCACCAGGGAACTGTCGGAATCGGTGAGGGACTTGACCTCCACCCGCAGGCCGAGCTGCTGGAGCTTGGACCGGGCGTTGCCGACGTTCTGACCCATCACGTTGGGGACCTTGATCGCGTTCGACACGATCAGCGTCACGGTGTCGCCCGATTGCAGGGTGGTGCCGACGGCGGGCTCGGTCGCGACAGCCTTGTCGCCCTCGACGTTCTTGTCGAACTGCACGCGCGTCTCGCGCACGACCAGGCCCGCGGTGGTCAGGGCGCTGGCCGCCTCCTCAGCGGACTTGCCGCGCACGTCGGGCACATTGACCGGCTGAGATCCCTTGCTGCGGTACACCTTCACCTGCGCGCCCATCGGCAGGATGGTGCCCGGTGCAGGCTCCACCTTCGCCAGTGAACCCTTCGGCGCAGTGCTGGCCGCCTCACCGGCGTCGATCGGCTGCAGACCGCCGTCGCGGATCGCCTGGTTGACGGTGCTGATCTGATCGCCGGTCTTGACGTCGGGCACCCGGGGTTTGCCGTTGGAGATCAGCACCGCGATCGTGGTGCTCTTGGTCACCCGCGACCCGGCCGACGGATCGGTACCGACGACGCCGCCGATCGGAATGGTGTCGGAAGCCTTCTGCCGCAACTCCGTCTCGAACCCGGCCTCCTGCAGGACCGCGACGGCGCGCTCGGAGTCCATCCCCGCGATCGGCGGCACCGCGCTGTAGCGGCCGACCCCGAGCCACCAGCCGCCGATGCCGACCAGCAGGGTCAGCGCGGTGACGATGCCCACCCACATCAACCCTGTTCGACGGGCGTGACTGTCGCCGAACGCGGTGGCCGCGGGCACGGGTGCGTACTCCTCAGGCCGGGGGCGCTGCGCGGTGACCACCCGGGTGTGGTGCGGTTCCATCGCGGGCGAATGGTGTGTGGCAACAGGATTGGGGGTGAACGCGGGATTGGGGGTGTGCGGGCGCTCACCGGGGTGGTGCGCGGCGCCGGTCTGGTAGCTCTCACTGAGGTGTTCGGCCGAATCCCGCGGCGCCGGAACCCGATACGGCGGCAGGTTCAGCTCCATCGCGATCGTCTGCAGCCGCGCCGCCATCTCGTTGGCGTCGGCGAAGCGCTGCGCGGGGTCTCGGGAGGTGGCCTTGGCGACCAACTCGTCGAACTCGGGCGGCACGCCACCGATGAACTTGCTCGGCGCGGGCACATCGTTCTCGACCCGCTGATAGGCCACCGACAGCGAGTTGTCGCCGCTGAACGGCACCCGCCCGGTGAGCAGTTCGAAGATCAGGATGCCGAAGGCATACACGTCGCTGCGCGCGTCGGCGGTGCCGGTGGTGACCTGCTCGGGGGCGAGATAGGCGGCGGTGCCGAGGATCACGCTCGCGGAGGTGGTGTTGGCCGCGGCCACGGCACGCACCAGGCCGAAGTCGGCGATCTTCACCTCGCCCGCGTCCGAGATCAGCACGTTCTCGGGCTTCACGTCACGGTGTACCAGGCCCGCGTCGTGGGCCGTGCCGATCGCGCGCAGCACCGGCTCGGCGACGGCACGCACGGCGTGCGGCGGCATCGGCCCGCGTTCGCGCAGCAGCTCGCGCAGCGTGCCGCCCTCGACCAATTCCATGATCAGGAACGGGTATTCGCCGTCGATGCCCTGGTCGTACACCGCCACCAGCGACGGATGCTTGAGCTTGGCCACCGCCCGCGCTTCGAACTCGAAACGGCTGAGGAACTGCGGGTCACCGGCGAATTTCGGGTCCATCACCTTGATCGCCACGGGGCGATCGAGCCGGGTGTCGGTCCCGCGGAAGACCATCGACATCCCGCCGCGAGCGATCGGCGCATCGATGCGATAGCGCCCTTCCAGCATCTGGCCGATCAAGTGATGTCCTCCGGCATTCAACCGGCCGCCCTGTGCGGCCACCACGATCGTAACCGGGCGGTGTCGGCATGCCAGACGATGCGTGTTCGCCGACACGTACTACCGTTGTGAAGGTGAGTGCCTTCCCTTGCAGCGATGACGTGCTGCCCGACACCGAAACCACCGTCTCGCTGCCCGAGGCGGCCGACATACTCGGCGTCCCGGTCACCTCGGTGCACCAGTTGCTGCGTGACTACCAGATCCTCGCGATCCGCCGCAACGGTGTGGTCGGCATTCCCGCTCGCTTCTTCGACGCCGAAGGCGAGATCGTCCGCATGCTCCCCGGTGTGATCACCGTCATGCGTGACGGCAAGTACAGCAACGAGGACATCCTCGAATGGCTCTACACCGATGACCCCTCCCTCCCCGGTCGCCCCGTCGACGCCCTGCACACCCAACTGGCCCGCGAGGTAGTCCGCCGCGCCCACGCCGAACCATTCTGATTCGTCACGCTCGATCGAACGGGTTCACCAGGGCGGCGCCCGAGCCCTTGAAGTGCTTGGTATTTCGGGTGGCGACGGTGTGACCGTGTGCCAATGCCGTTGCCGCGATCAGACCGTCGCTGACATCGACGGATGCTGGGATCAGCGCCCATCGATGGATGACGGGTGTGTCGACCGCCAGGATGCGTTGCGCGAAGCTGCCTTCGATCTCGTCGACGGCAGCCTCGATCCGGTCCGCGCGGGCGCTCTCCTCTCGCGCACGCAGGAGCGCGACGCCACGACGGAGTTCACCGACGGTGATCACGCTCAACCACAACTCGTTGGACCGGTTGCGCGCGAACCAGTCGAGAACTGCGGAGTGCGGCTTTCGTCGCATCAGTTCGGAGACGACGTTGGTGTCGACGAGAAAGCTCACGACAGCTCGGTGAAGTCGAATTCACGGGGCTGCGACCGCGCCCGCTCGGCCTCCACCTCATCGATGACATCGGCGGTCTCGTCGTCGAGTCCACCGAAGGTCACCAGTAATCGATCGACGAAGCTGATATCGGGCCGGACCAGCCGTCGATACTCGGCGACGTCGATAACCACAGCGACCTCGTCACCGTGGCGAGTGATGGTCTGCGGACCTTCCGCTTCCACCGCGCGCAGTACCTCGGAAAATCGCTGTTTGGCTTCCTGTACCTGCCACCGCATAGCGCACCACCCCTGGTCGGTTCCTATCTGGACAGACTAGACAGATTCTAGTCCGATGTCGAGAGGTCTGGCGGTCGGGACGGCGCGGCCGACGAAATGCGGCGAACCGGCCGACGGCTCGACTAGTGGCGGCGGGTGGTGGCCAAACCCTTGGCGGCGACCAGGATTCGGCGACGATGGGGGACCGTGGCGCGGGTGGTGAAGACCTGGTAGTCGGCCGCTTCGATGCGATCGAGGATTTCGGCGTAGAGGGTGGCGGCGGTGGTGATGGCCGGACGTACCCGGGGGGCGAGCAGGGCGATGCCGGGGACCGCTTGCCGGTAGATGTCGCGGTTGAGGGCGATCAGGTGGGCCAGTGCACGGCGAAGCGGTGCGTCGGTGTGACCGCGCTGGTGGCAGGCGCGCAAGTGGGCTTCATCGACACCGAAGGCTGCGAGTTCGTCGGTGGGAAGGTAGATGCGGTCGAGGTCGAGGTCTTCGGCGACGTCGCGCAGGAAATTGGTGAGCTGGAAGGCTTCGCCGAGGGCGGCTGCGGCCGGTTCGGCATCGGCTACGGGAACAACCGTGCCGAGGACCGGGAGCAGCTGTAGGCCGATGGCTGCGGCGGATCCGTGCATGTACTCGCCGAGCTCGGTCATCGTGGCGTAGCGGGTGCGGTGGGTGGCCGTGCCGGGGACGTCCATGCGCATGGCGTCGAGGAACGTCCAGAGGTGGGCGTGTGCGATGTCGTAGCGGGTGATGGTGTCGGCGGCCGCGGTGACGATCTGACGGCGACGCAGGTCGGTGGTGTCGAGGTTGCCGTGTTCCAGTACCAGCCGTAGTTGCTTCTCGACCAGGTCGAGTTGCTGGGCGGGGGAGTCGGCGAGCGGGGCGGGATCCCGTCGGTCGGTGGCATCCTGCGGGTCGAGAATGCGGACCGGGTTGTCGGCGTGGTCGACGATGTCATCGACCATTCGCGCGAACGCGTACAGGGCGTGCACGGCCCGTCGACGCTCCGGTGAGAGCAGGGTGGTGGCCAGGTAATACGTGCGACCGTGCTCGGCGGCGATCCGACGGCAGCTCGCATAGGCCGCGGAGAGGTCGTCTGTCCGCCGTCGGGGCTCAGGACCGGTCATTACGGCTCTGGAGGCCTGGTGCGCGCCCGCTCATGTCCGAACGGACGGCGCCGATTCCGTGGCAGCGGCCTTCGAACTTGCCCAACGCAGATGCAGCGGATCGACGGTACGCAGCGACAGCGCCGCGACCACGGCGGCGAACATCGCCAGCGCGACATGCCAGAAGTTGTAGAGCCCGTTCGGCCCGTCCGGGTAGAACATCAGCATCAACCAAGTGCACAGCCCCACCAGCCACATCAACGTCCTGGTCGACAGCGCGAATGCCGCTGCCAGCGCCAGCGGCCACGAGTAGTACCAGGGCAGCGCAGCGGGCGAGAGCACCACGATCGCGGCGAACGCGATGATGATGCCCATCACGGCCTCGCGCTCGCTGTGTCGGAACCGCCACCAGGTCGCGACGAGAAGCAATACCAGGGCAACCTGGCACAGTTTGCGGGTCACCCACAGCACCGAGAAGAAGTCCAGCGGGGTCACCCAGGTGACCATGTGCGCGAGGATTGTCGGCAGCGAAAGCCATTGGATGATCTTGTTCGAACCCTGCAGTGCGGTGACCCAGCCGAACCCGACTCCCGCGATGGCCGACGCGGCGCCGAATACCAGCGCGAACACACCGATGCCGATGCCTGCGATCTTCGCGAACACGAACAGCGGATGCGGCATATCGGCGGACGGGCGAGCAGCATCCGGGTGTTTCTGATCTTCGGGAGGTCCGGTCTCGGAGTCCGCGGTGCCACGACGCTCGGCGGCGCGACGTTCCTTCTCGTGCAGGATCCAGATCCATACCAGGAACGGCAGCGCGACACCGGCGGTCGCCTTGATAGCAACGCCGATGGCAACGACGACGATGCCTGCCACGTGGTGGCGTTCGAGCACCAGGGCGATGCCCGCGCACATCAGCCCGACCATCAGCATTTCGTTGTGCACGCCGCCGATCAGGTGCACCAGCACCAGCGGGTTGAGCACCGCCAACCACAGCGCGACCGTCGGCTTGCCGCCGAGGTGCTTGGTCAGGTAGGGCACGGCCCACATCATCAGCGCCAGTCCGGGCAGCATGACGATGCGCAAGGCAATGGTCCCGGCGATCAAATTGTCGCCGGTGAGCGAGGTGATCGCATGGCCGATCAGCAAGAACATCGGACCGTACGGTGCGGTGGTTGTGGTCCAGACTGTGCTCACATTGTCCAGCAGCACACCGGGATTGGCGACGGGACCCACCTGATAGGGGTCGAAACCGTCGCGCAGCAGCGCACCCTGCGCGAGATAGGAGTAGACGTCGCGGCTGAACATGGGCGCCGCGAACAGCAGCGGCGTGGTCCAGATTCCGACGATCGCCCGCAACTCGTTGAGCGTGACCGTCGACTCACCCTTGCTGATGGTGGCGCGGCCCAGTCGAACCCATGCGGTGATCATCATCAGCACACCGGCCCAGATCACGATCGACGACAGCGCATATCCGTGGCCGAACCGCAGCCAGGACAGATGCAGTGCTTCGAGGAGCGGGTCGTGTTTGCGGACAGCGCCCGCGCCGAAACCACCGAAGGTGATCATGGCGGCGCCGAAGAATCCGAGGAGGGCGGCGTGGCCTTCGGGGCTCCGGGCGAACTCGCCCGCAGTGCGCAGCCAGGTTCGGCCGCCGGGATCAGCTCCGGCGGGCAGGTGGCGCTCGAGGGTACGCGTGGTGTCCATGGTGCCTACGGTCGTCTCCGGGGGCGGCATGTTCGGTCGGTCCCCCCGGGTGGTCGGCGGTCGTAACCGCGAGCTGATAAGTCGGCCGTCAGTTTACGGCTTCAAGTTGGAACACTAACCCGGTGGTCGGTACCGGTGCGCGTCCGGCTGCCGGTGATTCGTGCCGCGGCCAGCTTGCCCGACAGCAGCGTGGTGGGCACACCCACCCCCGGAGTGGTGCCGCAACCTGCGAGAACAACGTTGTCGACACCCCTTGGCAGATTGCGCGGCCGGAAGGGCCCGGTCTGCCGGAACAGGTGTGCGATGGAGAACGGGGTGCCCGCGATCATGCCCTGGGCGGCCCAGGTGGCGGGAGTGTCGAGGTGGTCGACGTGGAAGTGCTCGGTGATACCGGTGTAGCCGCGCTGTTCCAGCACCCCGAGCAGCTCGCGCAGATAGAAGGGGCCGAGGCGTTCCCAGTCGAGCGGGGCGGCGTTCAGGTTGGGGCAGGGCGCGAGCACCGACAGCGGTTCGAAGCGCCCGCTCGCCCGGTCGACGAACTGTCCGGGATCGGTCAGCGCGGGCCTGGTGAGCAGCAGCGACGGGTCGCTCATGAGCCGCCCGCGACCCTTGCGCGCGGCGATTTCGGCGAAGGTCTGCGCCCAGGCGGCACCGAAGTCGATAGTGTGATGCGCCTGCACGGGCCACTGCGCCGCGATGTCGGCCGGGATGGTGCCGTGGGCGACGACGGCCGACGGTGATGCGCGCAGGCCGCGGCGGTGGCGCAGGCCGAATTGAGGAAGCGAGCCGATGTCGGCGGTGAGGACCACCGCATCGCAGGGGTAGCAACGGCCGTCGACGGTCCGCACAGCTTCGGCGTGACGGCTACGAGTCGGCGCCTCGACGCGGATGCCCTGCGGCGAAATGGCATCCCTGGAAACGGCACCCTTCGCGGGATCCTGCGCGCCCGAGAGCAGGCGCATACCCGGCGCATAGTCGATGCCATCGACCTCCGCATTCAGCACGAGGCGGCCACCGGCATCGGTGAATGCCTCGGCGAGCGCGGCGGTGATCGCGCGCATCCCCCCTTCGGGGAAGTAGACGCCGAGGCAGGTGTCCATGTTCGGGATCGCGCCGTAGATCGCCAGCGCGTCATCCGGCGACATGCCCGCATACAGCGCCTGAAAGGTGAACAGCCTGGTCAGCCGCTCATCGTGCAGATAGGACCGCACCCGCGGCCCCAGCTTGCCGAACCCCCCGAGCTTGGCGAGCGCGGCCAGCGCGGCCCTGGCACGCGGCGTGCGCACCATATCCAGCGGCGAATCGAAGTCCGCGTTCATGAACTCGTCGAATTCAGCGTCGTAGATGCGACCGAGCCAGTCCCGCAGACGCCGGTAATTGCGTGCTTCCCCTGGACCGCAAGCGCTTTCGACCTCGGCGGCCATCTGATCGGCGTCATCGAAGACGCGGATGTCGGAGCCGTCGGCGAAGCGCGCGTGATAAGCGGGGGTGAGGCGATGGATGCGCAGGTCGACGCTGTCGCGGGTGTGCCCGACGGCGGCGAGCGCATCGTCGATCACCTCGGGCAACGTGAGTACCGTTGCACCACTGTCGATCTCGTAGTCGTCGAACCGGTATCGCCCGACCCGTCCGCCCGGATGATCGGCCCGCTCGAGCACCGTCACCTCGTGACCGTCACCCCGCAGATGTAGTGCGGCCGCCAAACCTGCCAGACCTGCGCCGACTACGACAACCTGATTCGCTTGTCCCACAATACTTTCCCTGTCAGGCTGCGCGGCGAGTGGCCGCCAGCGCCATGTCGTGCAACAACTGCTTGGCCTCCGCAGTCGCGGAACTTGTTGCGACAGCGGCCATTCCGGTCTCGGTGAGCTCGGTGATCCGCCGCTCGACCTCGTCGACCGCGCCCAGCTCGGTGAGCACCGTGCGCAACCGGTCGACGGCGTCGTCGTCGAGATCGGTCCCGAGCCCCGTCCGGATCAGGTCGGCCGAGGCCGGATCGGCCCGGCGCAACGCCTCCGCGATCAACACGGTCCGCTTGCCTTCGCGCAGGTCATCGCCCGACGGCTTGCCCGTCACCATCGGGTCGCCGAACACCCCGAGCAGGTCGTCGCGCAGCTGGAACGCGATCCCCACATCGGTTCCGTAGATCCGCAGCGCCTCCACCAGCGCGTCGTCGGCACCGGCCAGCGCCGCACCGAGGTGCAACGGCCGTTCGATCGTGTACGCGGCGGTCTTGTACCGGTTGATCCGCAAAGCGGCCTCGACCGACTCGTCCCCACCGGCCTCGCCGTTGATGTCGAGCAGCTGCCCGCCGAGCACCTCGGTGCGCATCCGCGCCCACACCGGCGCGAACCTGGCCAGCGCGTCCGGGTGCAACCCGGCCTCGTGGACAAGATCATCGGCCCAGGCCAGCGCGAGATCGCCGATCAGGATCGCGACAGCCGAGCCGTACGAGGCGCCGTCGCCGGGCCAGCCCGCCGCCCGATACCGATCCTCGAAGTCGATGTGCACCGTCGGGAAACCGCGCCGAGTCCGCGAGGAGTCGATGATGTCGTCGTGCACGAGCGCGCACGCCTGCACCAATTCCAGCGCTGAACAGGCGGCGAGCACCGCGGCCGCATCGGGCCCGGCCGGATCGCCACCGGCACCGAGCCAGCCGGTCCACGCGAACCCCGGCCGCGTCCGCTTGCCGCCGCGGATCACGAACTCTTCCATCGCCTCGACGGCGTCGACGAACACCGGCCCCAGCGGTTCGACGATCTCACGCCGGGTCGTGAAGAAGCTGGTCAGCACCTGTTCGACGGCGTCGACGAAGGCCGGCGTGCCCGGGGTCAGCGCGACGAGGTCGACCGAGGTCGCAGCGTCGGCGGCGAACCGGGAGAGCGGGGTACCGATTCCGGCGGACAGGGCGGCCTCCAGGTGGCGAAGTGGGCGAGCGGTGGGACCGGGTTTCGCACGCGGGGAGTGCGGTCACCAGCGTTGCGTCGAACGATACGCGGGCGCCGTGGCGCGATGGCCAGCGCACTTGGCCGCTGCGACGGAGCCCACACCTGGCGTTTCGGCAGGTTCGACCTGTCTTCGGCTGACACCGGTCGGTATCGGCGCTGATCCGGCGGTGCCGGGCGTTCACCCGGTCTTGACGTGTGACGTGCCTCGTCCACGGGCCGCGCGGGCCCGGCGGCGGCGAGGATCACCGGTCGGCGCAGCAGCGTAGGGGTGTCCCACTAGACTGGCACGGTGACTTTCGACAATGGACGGGGACGTTCGACCCCAGATCGACCCGCCCAACAGCCGTCGATCGTCTCGAACACTCCCTCGGTGGTGCAGAGCCTGCGCACCCACTCGGGTAACGGCGTGCCGTTCTCCGTGGAGTTCAACCCCCCGCGTGACGAGGCGGGCGAGGCCCGGCTGTGGCGCGCGGTCCGCGAGTTCGAACGCATGCACCCCGCCTTCGTGTCCATGACCTACGGTGCCGGCGGTTCCACCCGCGACCGCACCGTCCGCATCACCGGCGAACTCGCGCAGGAAACCACCCTGCTGCCGGTCGCCCACCTCACCGCCGTCGGCCACAGCATCGCCGAACTGCGCTCGCTGGTCGGCTCCTACGCCGACTCCGGCATCTGCAACATCCTGGTCCTGCGCGGCGACCCGCCCGGCGACCCCCTCGGCGAATGGGCCAAGCATCCCGGTGGTGTCGAATACGCCGAGGAACTGGTCCGCATCGTGCGCGACCTCGGCGACTTCCACGTCGGCGTCGCCTCGTTCCCCCAGGGCCACCACCGCTCACCCGACCTCGACCACGACACCCACCACCTGGCCGCGAAACTCCGTGCGGGAGCCGAGTATTCGATCACCCAGATGTTCTTCGACGTCGAGCACTACCTGCGCCTGCGCGACCGCGTGATCGCCATGGACCCCATCGAGGGCGCCAAACCGATCATCCCCGAACTGATGCCCATCACCTCCCTGCGCACCGTCGCCCGCGCCGAAGAACTCAGCGGCCGCCCCATCCCCCCCGACGTCGTCGCCCGCCTCACCCGAGCAGCAGGCACCGGCCCGGAAGAAGACCGCGCCGCCGTCCGCGCCGAAGGCATCCAGATCGCCACCGAAATGGCCCAACGCCTCACCGAAGAAGGCGCCCCCTGCCTCCACTTCATCACCTTGAACTTCGCCAAAGCCACCAGCGAAGTCCTCACCAACCTCGGCTACGGAGTGACCGCCGCACCACTCAGCGCGTAGAGGTGAGGGCCCCAGTGCTACTTTTCATGCGAAATGTAGCACAACTGGCTGGCGCTGCTACTTAAGTAGCACTACCCTTCATCAGTGATACTTTTCGGCCGAAAAGTATCACTGAATGTCGATCCGAGGGGTTGAGTCGATGCTTCTGGAGGACTTCTCTACTGCGCAGCAGGTGAACGTTGTGCGCGCGGACAATGGATACCGCGCATTCTCGCCGCCGCCGCTGCCGCCGATCGTCCAGATGTCTCCGAAACTCGTCCGCCGACTGTCCAGCGCGGATCGGGCGGTCGGCGAACTTGCCGGTCTCGGGCGTGGGTTGCCCAGCCCCGAACTGTTCGGTCGAGCGCTGGTGCGTCGTGAGGCCGTTTTGTCGAGCCGGATCGAGGGAACTGTCGCGTCATTGTCGGACGTGGCGATGTACGAGGTCGAGCGCCCGGCCCACCCTCGAGGTGACGTCCAAGAAGTGTTCAATTACATGAGCGCGATGGATCATGTTCTCGACCCGGGTAGGCGTTTGCCGTTGAGCCTGTCGCTCCTGCGGGAAGCGCATCGGATTCTGATGACCGGCGTTCGCGGTGACTACGCCACCCCCGGCGAATTCCGGCGCAGTCAGAACTGGATCGGCCCTCCCGGCTCCACCATCGACACCGCGAAATACGTTCCGCCGCCGCCGGAATCGCTCTGGCAGGACCTCGACGCCTTCGAGAAGTTCCTGCATGCTGATGGGGATCTGCCGCCGCTGTTGGCGATCGCCGCGGTGCACTATCAGTTCGAGGCGATCCATCCTTTCATCGACGGTAACGGCCGCATCGGCCGACTGCTCGCGGTGATGCTCCTGGTCGAGTGGGAGCTGCTGCCCGGCCCCCTGCTCGACCTGTCGTCATATATCGAGCCACGCCGAGACCGGTATTACGAAGGCTTGCTGCGTGTTTCAACCGACGGCGACTGGCTCGGCTGGTTCGACTTCTTTCTCGAGGTCATCGAGGAGCAGGCCCGCGACAGTCTCGCCCGCGCTGTGCGTCTGGATGCGCTGCGAACCGAACTCAGATTGCGGGTCGCCAGAGCCCGCTCGTCCGGCCTGTTGCCGATCCTGATCGACGAGCTGTTCCGCTCGCCGATCATCGGTATCGCCAATGCGATGAAGGCCCTCGACGTCACCCACCGCTCCGCCACCTTGAATGTCGAAAAACTAGTGGAGGCAGGGATTCTCGTAGAAGTCACCCGAGCCCGAACCCGCTTCTTCGCCGCTCCGGATGTGCTCGCGGTGATGAACGGAACCTGACTCGGCGATCCAGGGCGTCGACGGCTCGGTTGTGACCGCATGCTCGCACGGAAGCTGGTGCACTCCATTCATCGAGGCTGCAGACCAAGTGGACGGCACGACCGTCACTGGTTGTCGCGGGCTGCGCGTAGTAGCCGTAACTGGCCGATCTCGGTGGCGTTCTTCATCAGTTCGGCGTTCACCCAGGCGAGGGTGTGGGCGATGGACTTGTCCGGGTTGTCCTGCCACGGAAAGGCGGCTGGGGCGGTGATATCGGCTTCGGTGATCTGGTCCAGAATGGCCAGCCATTCCTCGCGCAGGCCGCGCAGCCAATCCACCGTCGCGGGCCCCGGTCCCGGCCACGCGATGTCGGTGCGGTCGCGTGGTGTGCGTGCTCCTAGGTGATCGATGGTGACGCTCCACCACCACCCGAGATGCCAGCTGACCCAACCGATGGTCGGAACCGGAATCGGATCAGGCTCGGTGTCCGCCCAGTCCGGCTCCCAGACGCCGCGCTCATCCAGGTGCAGTGTCCAGCACAAATCCGCAGGCTCCCACAGGAAGTCGTCGTCCTCCAGCCGATCGAGATGGAAATCGAACAAAGACCAGGTCAGATCGAACTGCCAGCGCAGCACGGTAGAACACGATGCATCCACGCGCACATTTTGCGCGAAACCGCCGACTCCGACCAGTTGTTTTGCCGACCAGAAGCCATTGATTTGCCGTACGTTCGGAGCGTGGTTCGGGCAGACTCGCCGACCAGTACTTCAACGGGGAGGGGTCATGCATGGCACCGAGCGGCCCCTTTCCTCGGCTGCTGCCGGACTCGACATCGGATCCGGCAGCGATCGCGCGAAACGATTGGAACGCCTTTTCCGAGATCGAGGTCCTTCGCGACCACTGGACGGTGAAGCGGTGGGCGCCGGGGCACACGGGCTACTACTGGTATCTGACATTCGATGACGCTGAGCTGATCGACTGCGTGGCTGAATGTCAGGATGCGCTCGGCGCTGACGGAGTTGATCCGGTTCCGTTGGACGCCTTGCACGTCACCTTGATGGGAATCGGCTCCACCAAAGATGTCGTATCGGATGAGATCGATAGGCTGATTTCGGCTGCACGCGAAAGACTTTCGGATGTGATGCCGTTCGTTCTCGCCGTCGGTCCGCTGAGCGGATCGCGTAGTGCGGTCAGGTTCTCCGTCGCACCGTGGGACCCACTCCTCGATCTGCACCGGCTTCTGTCGACGTGCACTTCCGAATCGTTGTCGAACCCGACGGAGTTTGTGCGGGCGAAGTCCGCACGCTTCCGTCCGCATCTCGGCATCGCGTACAACAACACCGACCGCAAAGCTGCGGAAGTCATCGACGCAGTCTCCAGGCTGCGTGGGATTCACAGAGTCAACGTGCGAGTGAGCCACGTCGAACTGGTCGTACTCAGGCGAGAAGGCCGTGCCTACCGTTGGGATACCCGCGCGATACTCGCCCTCGGCGGTGCGTGATCGGGGTTGTTCATGGGGTGACGGCGCGGTTGTTCCAGGTTCGTTCCCAGCTGCGAGTCATTGCGGGGTAGACGATGCCGTAGCGGAAGGGCTTGATCAGGGCCATGTAGAGGCGGCCGAGCCGGCCGTTGGGCTTCACCAGGACTGCCATTTGGAGGTGGTAGCCGGTGGGGTCGGGGACCCAGCCGAGGTGCATGATGCCGTGCATTGTGCCGTTGGCGATTTCGGCGGCGTATTCGTTTTCGAGGACGTACAGGCTGGTGAGGGGGCTTTCCTCGATGGGGGTGGGGGTGTTGCGGAGGTCGGTGGGGAGGCGGTCGACGAGGGAGGGGACTCGGGTGCCGGTGCCTGCGTCTTCGCGGTCCCAGCCGAACCATTCGCCCAGCTTCCAGCGGGCCTTGAACAGGAGGCCGCTGAGGCCGGTGGACTCGGACGCGCGTTCGGCGTGGAGGGCGGCGAGTAGGGCGGGGAAGTCGTGGGGGCCTGCGCCGGGGGTGCGGAATTTCCAGATGTCCTCGACGTCGAAGTCGGGGGCGATCTCGTGGATGCGCCAGGGTTGATCGGTGTGGGCCGATTCGGGTAGTCGCATGACTGGAACCTCCATCTGTACGGGAGCGTATAAGTCGACGATACCGCTGATATACGGCTACGTATAGATGGGGAAGATGTGACGAATGCGGCGTGGCGGCCACGGGAGATTCCATGGCCGCCACGTGTTGTGGGAACTATTGTGTCGCTGCTTGTTTCGCGGGTTTGACGAAGGCGGTTGTCGCCAAGGCGAGGATGAGAAGCCCGGCGCACAAGTAGCTCGCTACTTCGATGCCTGCCGCCATGGCCGCACGAGCCGCTTCCGCGACGGGGAGCGTTTCAGGGTTCTCGGCGAAGGCTGGGATCACCGAGCCCGCGCTGTCGGTGACGGTGGACGACAGTTGGTCGACCTCGGATTCGGGCAGCCCCGAGTCGGCCAGACGATCACTCAGGTCTGCCCCGAGGGTGCTGAAATACAGCGTGGTGAGGACGGCGATGCCGAGTGCCGAGCCGAGTTCGCGGGCGGCGCTTTGGATTCCCGACCCCTGCCCCGCGCTTTCACCGGGCACGTCGGCGAGCACCACATTGGTGACCTGCGCGGTCGCGAAGCCGACACCGATGCCGTAGACGAACAGGGCGAGCGCGATCGACCACCAACTACTGTCCGCCGCGGCGAACAGACCGAGCATCGCCAAGCCGAGCGCTTCCAGGAACAACCCGATCCTGACCTGCCCCAGGGCCGAAACCGACGCTGTCAGTGAGAAACTCGCGCCGCTGGCGACGAAACTGCCGATCGCCAACGGCACCAGCGCGAGCCCGGCCTGGAATGCGGTGTACCCGAGCGCGAACTGCATCCACAACGGCAACACCGCGATGATCCCGAACTCGCCGAGCCCGACGATCAGCGTCACCACATTGCCCTTGCGGAACGAATCGATCGAGAACAACCGCACATCCACCAGTGGTTCACCACCGGCGCGCCCGAGCATCGCCTGCCTGCGCCAGAACAATCCGAGCACGAGTGCGGCGCCGAGGAACGCGACGAGAACTGGCGAAGGCCCACTGCGCCAGACGAATTCACCCACCTGCAGCGGTTCGGTCACCATCAGCCAGCCGTAGTGCCGCCCCTCGATCATGGCGAAAGAGAGCAGGCCGAGGCCGAGTGCGGACTGGGCAGCCCCGAGCCAATCGACGCGACCGGTGTTGGTCGCAGTGGCGGGCAGGTAGGCCAGCACGGCCACCATGATCAGCGCGACCGCGGGAATGTTGATGCCGAACGCCCAGCGCCACGAGAAGTCGGCGAGCCACCCGCCGAGCAGCGGGCCCACCGCCGCGGCCGCGCCGATCGTGGATCCCCAGATCGCGAAGGCCTGCCCGCGCGCCTTGCCGGTGAATGCCGCGTTCACCAGGGCGAGGGAGGTCGGCAGGATCATCGCCCCGCCGACGCCCTGCAGGAAGCGGGCCGCGATGAGCAGTCCGCCGTTCGGGGCGAGCGCGGCGAGCAGGCTGGTGGCGCCGAACACGATCAACCCGATCAGGAACAGCTTGCGCGCGCCGTAGAGGTCGCTGAGTCGACCGGCGACCAGCAGTAATGCCGCGAAAACGATCGCATACGACTCCTGGATCCACTGCGCCTGAATCGAGGTGATCCCCAGGTCGTCGACGATCGGCGCGAGGATCACGTTCACGATCGTCAGATCGACCACGATCAACGCGACGCCGAGCGAGACGGCGATCAGCCCCAACCACAAGCGCAGCGTTGGAGTCTCGGTTTCTGTCCGCACTATACCTCCGTCATGAAGTTACTTTACGATGAAGGTAAATGGCGGGCGGTAAGTTGTCAATCGAGCGGTCGACGAGAGGACGAGATGGTGGAGCAGACATCCGATGTCGCGATGCGGCGGCAGCGGCTCGCCGCGGGCCTCATCGACTACGGCGCGAGCTTCACCGAACTGGGCCGCCGATTCGCCGAAACCTTGGGCGTGCACTCCACCGACGCCTTCGCGCTGATGGAGATCGCGGCCGCCGAACAGGCCGCCGAGCCGCTCTCGCCCGCGCTGTTGAGCAAGCGGATCACGCTGACATCGGGAGCGATGACGACCCTGCTGAACCGGCTGGAGCAGGCCGGATACATCACCCGCAGTCGCGAGCACGCCGATCGGCGGGTGGTGACATTGCGGTGCAGCGAGAACGCGCGACGGCTGGCCGACGAGTTCTTCCGCCCGATCAATGCCGAGCAGGACGCGATCCTGGCCGACTACGAGCCCGCCCAACTCGCGGAGTTCGAGCGGTTGCTCGGGCGGCTGCGCACGGCGATGGACGGACAGACCGAGGGCGCCCCGTAGTCGGGACGCCCTCGGTTGTCAGGCGGCGCGGGCGGCTCGCAGCCCCCAGGCGTCGGCCAGGAGACGGTGGGATTCGAGACGGTCGGCGTGGTCGTGGGTGATGGTGGTGATGAGGAGTTCGTCTGCGCCGGTGACCTTTTGGAGGGCATCGAGCCGCTCCACCACGGTGGCGGGGGAGCCGACGATCTGGGCGGCCAGGCGGTCGTCGACCAGGCGGAGCTGGTCCGGGGTGAGCGGGGACGCTGTTGCGGGGTCGGGGTATTCGGCCGCGCCGCCGCTGCGGATGCTGTGCACCCAGTGCCCGTAGGTGCTCGCGTGGTGGCGGGCGGTGTCGTCGTCGGCGGCCACCACGACATCCGCCGACACGATGACGTGCGGTTCGGCCAGCAGCTCCGAAGGTCGGAACGCCGCCCGATACGCCGCGACCGCGTCCAGCGCGGTGCCGGGAGCAACGTGATAAGCCGCCGCGAACGGCAAACCCCAGGCACCGGCCAGCTCCGCGCTCTCGCCCGCCGAACTGCCGAACAACCACAGCTCGGTGTCGATACCTTCCCCCGGAACCGCGTGCAGCTCAACACCATTGGAGGTGAAGTAGCGGCCGTCGAGCAGCGCCTGAACCTCGGCGACCTGGTCCGCGAAGTTGAGCGACTCCGCGCCCGGTTGCTGCAGCGCCTCGATCGACGCGAGGAACTTCGAGCGGTCGGTGACCCGGCGCGGATCGAAAGGTGGTGGCACCACGACGCCGTCGCGGATCTGGGTGCGCCCGGTCACCGTGTCGAGGATCGGATGCCCGCCCTTGGTCGTGGCCGCGGCGGCGCCGAACTGGCTGCGTCGATGTCCTGACCGGCCGAGACCCAGATCGAGTCGCCCCGGATGCAGGGCGTCGACGGTGCCGAACGCCTCCACGATCGAGGCCGACGTGTGGTGGCCCACCTGCACCGCACCGGTCCCGACCCGGATGCGCGAGGTGGCCGCGGCGACCAGCCCGAGCAGGGTCAGCGACGACGAACTCGCCACCGACACGAAATGGTGCTCGGCCAACCAGTATCGGCGGTACCCCCACTGCTCGGCATGGCGTGCCAGGTCGATGGTGTTGCGCAATGCCTGTGCGGCATTCGACCCTTCGCTGATCGGTGAAAGGTCGAGGATCGACAGCGGTACGCTCATAGCTTCGGATCCTGTTCTCCCGCTTCGATCGCCACGCGCAGCCGGTTCTCGCGTGGCGCCACCGGGCAGGTGGCGAAGTCGGTGAACGCGCACGGTAGGTTCACGGCCCGGTTGAAGTCGAGGGTGACGGTGCCGTCGGCCCCGACCGCCCCGACGGCGAGCGAGCGGGCGGCCGGGTAGGTGGTGACGCCGCTGGTGGCGTCGGTGAACAGTACCTTCAGATCGTCGGGGGCGCCGAAGGCGAGCAGTGCCTCGTGGCTGTCGCCGATCCGGAACTCGATGATCCCCGCGGCGCTGTGGTGGTGTTCCAGCCCGTCGACCACGGCGCCGGTGGTGACCGTGCGTGCCTGCTCGAAGGCGGTGAAACGCCCGGTCACGACCCAGCGCGGGTCGGCCGGATAGGCGGCGACCCCGGTGAACGCGGTGAGGGTCGGCGCGGCCGGATCGTGCACGCGCACCGCGTACTGCCCGGAGCGCCGGATCACTTCGAGGACCTTCTCCTCCTTGAGCACGCTCACCCCCGGCGCGCCCTCCACCGGCCTCACGATCCGCACACCGGCGATCCGCTCGCCGTCCACATCGAGCCGGTCGGCGGGCTGGGCAGTGATGAACACCTTCTCGTCGGTGACCCACCAGGTGCCGGGGACGCCGTCCAGACGCTGCGGGCTGTCGGTGAGCCAGTGCAGCCCGGCCAGGCTGAGCCAGCCAAGCGGATCGCGCAGGCCGTCCTCGCGGGCCTCGTGCCAGCGCGACCACTCGTCGGCGAATGTGGCGGTGGTGCTGAGGTTTTCGACGGTGATGGTCATGATGCGCGTGCTCCTTCGGCGACGGTGTGGTTGGGGTGGCGCAGACCGAGGTGGTCGCGCAGGGTGGTGCCGGTGTACTCGGTGCGGAAACTGCCGCGTTCCTGCAGTTCGGGGACCACCTTGTCGACGAAATCGTCGAGTCCGGCGGGGGTCAGGTGCGGGACGAGGATGAAACCGTCGGCGGCATCGGACTGCACGTAGTGGTCGATCTGTTCGGCGACCTGGGCGGGCGTGCCGATGAACTGCTGGCGGGCGGTGACCTCGATGATGAGCTCACGGATGCTCAGCTTTTCCGCCGCCGCCTTCTCGCGCCACGCTTTCGCCACGGCCAGTGGATCTTTCGTGTGCCTGACCCGGCCGCGGGTGATCTCGGCGGCAGCGTCGGGTTCGACGTCGGGCAGTGGGCCGTCGGGGTCGTAGCCGGAAAGGTCACGGCCCCAGACCTGTTCGAGGAAGGCGATCGCGGTCTGCGGGCTCACCTGCTGGTAGCGGATTTCGCGAGCTCGCTCGTGCGCGTCGTCGGTGGTGTCGCCGAGGACGAACGTGGCTGCGGGCAGCACCAGCAGATCGCCCTGTGCGCGACCGTATTTCGCCAGGCGGCCCTTCACGTCGGCGTAGAACTTCTGGCCGGATTCGAGGGTGCCGTGCCCGGTGAAGATCGCATCGGCGGTTTTCGCGCCGAACTCGCGGCCTTCGTCGGAATCGCCCGCCTGCAACAACACCGGATGCCCCTGCGGGCTCGGCGGCACGACGAATGGCGCCGTGAAGTCGAACTGTGAACTGCGGAAGGATGTTTCGGGAATCTCGCGGGCGAAGACCCCACGTTCCCGATCGATCACCAGCGAATCGATGGGCCAGCTGTCCCACAGCGCCCTGGTCGCGGCGACGACCTCTTCCGCGCGCCGATACCGCTCGCTGTAGTCGAGGTAGCCGCCGCGCCGGAAGTTCTCACCCGTGAACGCATCCGAGGACGTGACCACGTTCCACGCGGCCCGGCCACCGGAGAGATGATCGAGCGAGGCGAACTGCTTGGCCACCTCGAACGGTTCGTTGTAGGTGCTGTTGATGGTGCCCGCCAGCCCGAGCCGCTGGGTCACCGCCGCCACCGCGTTGAGCACGGTGAACGTGTCGGGCCTGCCCACCACATCCAGGTCGTGGATCCGGCCGCGATGCTCGCGCAACCGCAGCCCCTCGGCCAGGAAGAAGAAGTCGAACAGGCCACGTTCGGCGGTGCGCGCCAGATGCTCGAAGGAGGCGAAGTCGACCTGCGATTTCGAGGCCGGATCGGCCCAGACGGTGGTGTTGTTGACGCCGGGGAAGTGCGCGGCGAGGTGGACAAGCTTTCGTGGTTTCGAGGTCACAGCGCTGCTCCTGTCGTGGCGTATCGGCTGGCGGGGCGGGGGAGACCCAGGTGGTCACGCAGGGTCGCGGGTCGACCGGCAGCGGCTGCGAGCGACGGGACCACGCCCGACTCGTGCGCGGAATCGCGCTGAGGCGCAGGCTCGGTCGCCGCGTCCACGTACGACGTGGTTGTCGGCGGGAGAACCGAACGTCTATGAGCGGCGATCGCGCGCAGCGTGGCCGGGAGTGCCAAGGGGCGCAACACCGCACCGTCGGCGATCTTGTTCCGTGCGATGTCTGCGAGCAGTTCGTCGAGTTCGTCGGCAGTGCCGACATGACGGAGCGAAGGCGAATCGTCACCGGTTGTCGACGGGGCACCGTGTCGGTCGTCCGCGCGGCGCGGGCCGTCCGCCTGTTCAGCCCACCCGGCGAGCTCACCTACATCCGCCTGCGCGCCCTCTACCGAATCCGCCAGGTGGACAGGAAGATCCAGCAGAATCCGCACGGTGTCGGGATCGCGCCCTGCGCCGGCGATGGCGGCGCGCAAGGCGATGCGGCGTTCGCGGGCGGTGGCGAGATCCGGGGCGGTGATGCGGATGAGGTCGGCGCGGTGAACGGCGACCTCGGTCGATGCCTCGTCGTCGGCGTGGATCGTGACGATCGGCTGGCCCTGGGGCGAGCGGGGCGTGATCGACGGGCCTTTGACCGAGAAGTGCTCGCCGACGAAGTCGATGTAGTGCAGGCGGTCGCGGTCGATGAACCGGCCGGTGGGCACGTCGCGGATCTCGGCGTCGTCCTCCCAGCTGTCCCACAGCCGGGTCACCACCTCGACCGCTTCGTCGGCCTCCTGCCACAGCGACGTCGAATCCTGAACATCCTTGCGCCCGAACGCCTTCGACTCGGCCGTGGACACCGTCACCTCCCAGCCCGCACGACCGAGACTCGCGAAGTCGAGCGCGGTCACCGCCTTGGACACGTGGAACGGTTCGGTGTGGGTCACCGGCACCTGCGGGATCAGGCCGATGTGGCTGGTCAGTGGGGCGGTGCGGGCCGCGATGGCGACGGCGTCGAGCCTTCCCCGGGTCACGGCCGCGCCACCGGATTGGATGCCGAACGAGTCGGGCAGGAAGACGGCGTCGAACCCGAGCTGCTCGGCCTCGGTGACCACGTGGGTCCAGTAATCGGCCGTGAACAGGTCTTCGGCGCCGGAGTCGGCCCGCCGCCAGGACGCGGGATGTATTCCGGTGCCTGCTGTTTCGAGGCCGAGGAACAGGCTTGGCTCGCTCATCGGGTGAGGTCCTTTCCGTCGAGGGGGTCGATCCGGGTACCGGGCGTGGGGATCGCCGCGAGCAGCTCCCTGGTGTAGGGGTGCTGTGGATCGGTGAACAAGGTTGCGGTGGGGCCGGTTTCGACGATGCGACCGTGGCGCATCACCGCGACCCGGTCACTGATCCGGCGCACAACGGCCAGGTCGTGGGAGATGAACAGGTAGCCGAGGGCGAGTCCGGTTTGCAGGTCGTCGAGCAGGTCGAGGATCTGCGCCTGCACGGAGGCGTCGAGCGCGGACACCGGCTCGTCGAGTACCAGTAGGTCGGGACGCAGGGCCAGTGCGCGGGCGATCGCCACCCGTTGTCGTTGTCCGCCGGACAGTTCCGCGGGCTTTCGGGTGGTGAAAGCCGCTGGGAGCGCAACTTGTTCGAGTAGTTCGGTGACCCGTCTCGCACGGTCGCCGACGCCGTAGGCGCGCAGTGGTTCGGCGATGATGTCGGCGACATCCCAGCGCGGATCGAGGGAGGAGTACGGGTTCTGATACACCACCTGGAATCGTTGGCGCAGGGCGCGCAACTGCTTGCGGCGGACGCTGGTGAGGTTGTGACCGTCGAAGGTGACGGTCCCGCTGTCGGCTTCGGTGAGTCGCACCGCGATCCGTGCCGTCGTGGACTTGCCTGAGCCGGATTCGCCTACCAGCGCAAGGGTTTCGCCACGGTCGAGACTGAACTCGACGTCGTCGACGGCGGTGATGGTGCCCGATCCCGCATGGAATCGTTTGTGCAAGGCGCGAACTGACAGCAAAGGTGCTTCCGCTCTGGATCGCAGGGGCCGGAACTCGGTAGGGGACAGGGCGGGCGAGGCTGCCAACAGTCGCTGGGTGTAGGGCTGTGCCGGGTGGTGCAGAACCTGTGCGGTGGCACCGGATTCGACGACCCGGCCGTGTTCGAGCACCACCAGCCGGTCGGCCCGCTCGGCGGCGACGGCCAGGTCGTGGGTGATCAGCAGGACCGCAGTCCCCCGCGCGGCGGTGCGTTCGGCCAGCCGGTCCAGGACCTGCCGCGCAACTGTCGCGTCGAGCGCGCTGGTGGGTTCGTCGGCGATGATCAGCTCTGGCCCGCAGGCCAGTGCGATGGCGATCAGCACTCGCTGTCGCTGCCCACCGGACAACTCGTGCGGGTACTGCCTGGCCCGAACCTCCGGGCGGTCCAGCCCGACTTCCTCGAGCAGATCCAGAGCCTGCAGCGCGGCCCCGCGCCGGTCGGCCAGCCGATGTACGAGCAGGGCCTCCGCCACCTGATCGCCCACCCGCAGTACCGGATTCAGCGAAAGGCCAGGATCCTGCGGGACGAACCCCACCCGTGCGCCCCGCAGTCGCCGCAACGTCTTCTCGTCGTCGGGATCGACCTGCTCGCCGCCGAATTCGATCCGGCCCGAGGTGATGTGCGCCGACGCACCGAGGAGCCCGATCACCGCGTGCGCCAACGTGGACTTCCCCGAGCCGGACTCCCCGACGAGGGCGACGACCTCCCCGCGGGCCACCGTGACCGACACACCATCGAGTGCGGTGACAGCGCCCGCGCCGACCCGGTAGTCGATGTGCAAGTCGTCGACTCGAAGCAGAGGAACGCTCATCGTGACGTGGTCCTTCCTGCGAAGCGGCCGAGACGCTGGGCCGACAGCACCACGGCGACGATGACCAGACCGGGCAAGGTGGTCAGCCACCAGGCGGAGGCGAGGAAATTGCGGCCCTCCGAAATCAGCGAACCCCATTCGGGGGTAGGCGGTTTGGTGCCGTAACCGAGGAAACTGAGTGAGGACACCGCCAGCACCGCTATGCCGAATTCGACTGCGGCCAAGGCGAGTACGGGCTGGAACGAATTGGGCATGATGTGCCGGACGAGCACCGCGTACCAGCGCACCCCAGATGCGTGCGCGGCCTCGACATAGGGCGCGTGCCGCACCCGCAACACCTCCGAACGCATCACCCGCGCGAAGTTCGCGATCAACGACACACCCACGGCGACAGCCACATTGCGGGTGCCGAAGCCGAGCGCGGTGACCAGTGCCAGCGCGAGCAACAGCGACGGAATCGACAGCAGCACATCGACAACCCGCATGATCGCGGTGTCGACGATGCCGCCCGCCGCGCCGGACAGCAGCCCGAGCGCCGATCCGACGACCAGGGCGATCCCGACCGCGGTGAGCGTGGCGGTGAGCGAGAGCCCCGCACCGTGGACCATGCGCGTGTACAGGTCGCGCCCGAGATTGTCGGTGCCGAACCAGTGCGCCGCGCTGGGCGCCTGGAATTTCTCCGCGGGCACCCCGGTCAGCGGATCACCGGAGGCGAACACCGACGGCGTCACCGCCCACCCGACGGCGAGCACGAGCACTACACCGGCGAGCACGAGTCCGAGATGTCCGCGCGTCCAGCGGAGAAGTTGGGCACCGCGAAACCCGCGCGCGGAGCCGGATGTCGAGGCGGGTCGATCAGCGACTGCCTCACGTCGAACAAGAACGTCAACCATGGTCGCTCCCTTCGGTATCGGTGGTGCGAGTCCGAGTAGGTTGGCGCGTTCCGGTGATGCGCGGATCGAGCAGCGGGTAGAGCAGATCGACCGCCAGATTCACCGCCACGAAGATCAGCGCCGAGAGCAGCACCACCCCTTGGACGACGGGGATGTCCTGATTGAGCACCGAAGTCTGGGTGAGCCTGCCGACGCCCGCCCGGGCGAACACCGACTCCACCACCACCGACCCGGCCAGCATGGTGCCCACCAGCACCCCGGCGATGGTGAACGCGGGCACGCTCGCCAGCCGGGCGATATGGCGGCGCTGCACCCACCACCGCGATGCCCCCTTGGCCAGCGCCACCTCCGTGAACGGCTGCCGCCAGGTCTGTTCCAGCCCGGCGGCCAGCACCTGGGCCAGCACCGCACCGATCGGCAGCGCCAGCGTCAGCGCGGGCAGCAGGGTGCCGCGTAGTCCGGTGCCGCCGAAGGCTGGGAACCAGTGCAGGCGGAACGAGAACAGTTGCAGCAGGAGCAGGCCGGTCCAGAACGTCGGTACCGAAACGCCCAGTGGGGGAAGCGCGCTCAGTGTGTTGCGCAACCACGGTCGCCGTGTGTAGGTGGCGGCGAAGGCCAGTACTGTCCCGCCGATGATCGCGAAAAGCAGTGCGAGAGCGGTTAGTCCGAGCGTTGACGGCAGCGCGTCAGCGAGAGCTTCGGTCACCGGCTGACCGGTGTTGATGGAACGGCCGAGATCGCCGGTGACGGCATTGCCCAGCGCGGTCACGTATTGCTCCCACAGCGGCTTGTCCAACCCGTAGCGAGCTTGCATCTCGGCGACCGCCGCCTGGTCGACCGGCGTGCCGGTGCCAGCGCTGTCGGCCGCCATCGACACCGGATCCGCGGGGAGCAGGTACAGCACCACGAACGAGATCGTGAATGCCGCCCACAACACCCAGATCGCCTGCAATACACGCGAACCCAGGTATCGAGCAGTGCCACTGCCTGCCGAGTTCGTGCGGCCCGGACTGAGGCGTGGAACGACGCGCCGACCCTGGAGACCGCCGCGAACACCTCCACTCGCCGCGCGCCCGTCCCGTGAATCCCCGTCCGAGGCGCTCATCAGTGCCCGCTCAACCAGGTGTCGAAGAACTGCAGTCGAGCCGAGGCCTCGAACTTCAGATCCTGCGTATGCGAGGCTGCGCCGATCGCCTGGGACAGCTCGATCGTGGGGATGGAGAGCCCGTTGGCGAGGATCAACCGCTGCGCGGTTTTGATCAGTTCCGCTCGTGCTGCGGGATCGCTGGTGGCCAGCTGCTTGTCGAGAGCCTCATCGAGCTCCGGAATCGGGCCCCGCGCATTGAGATTGCGTCCGGTCAGGGAAAACGACGTGCGCAAGATGTCGCCGTCGGCGCGGGTGTTGTTGCCGTAATTCGAATCGAAGTCCTTGGCGTTCTGCCGCGCCGTCCACTCCGGCGTCGACACCAGGTCGAGCTTCAGTTCGACGCCCACCTGTCGCAACTGCTGCTGCACCAATTCCAGGATCGCCTGATTGCCCGCGAAAACCTGGCTGAAGGTCACCGAAAAGCTCAGCCGCTCACCGGCTTTTGTCCTGATGCCGTCGGGGCCGGGTACCCAGCCGGCCTGCTCGAGGATCGACTTCGCCTTGGCCGGGTCGTAGGCCAGTTCGGCCGACAGATCCGTGTAGCCGGGGGTCGTCGCGGCCAAGCTCGAGGTGGCGGTTCTGAACTGTGGGCCGAGGACGGTGTCGACGAGCTGCTGGCGATCCAGTGCGGGGAGTAGCGCTTGGCGCACCGCTGGATCTCGCAGCGGGCCACGAGTCACATTGAGGGAGAAGCCGAACGGAGTGCCCGGGTTGGAGGTGGACAGCACCCGGCCGCCGGTCGCTTCGATCTGCGGTGCGTCCTGTGGCAGTGCGTCGCTGATCGCGTCGAGCTGGCCCGATGCCAGGCTGCCGGTGCGCACCCCGGATTCCGGAACGACGGTGAACTCGATCCGATCCAGGTAGGCCTCACCCTTGTGTGCGAAAACGGCTGAACCCCAGTGGTATCCGGCACGCTTGGCCAGTGTGGCGGAGGTGTCCTGCTTCCACTCGGCGTAGGTGAACGGTCCGCTGCCGATGGTGTCACCAGCGCAGCGAGCCTCCGATGGTCTGGCATTGGTCGACTGGCTCAGGATGCCGAGCTGCGATGTCGAGGAGGCCTGGAGGAACTGCGCGTTGGGCTGACTGAATTCGACTCGGGCGGTGAGCTTGTCGACGGCCGTGGTGCCGACATAGTTGGTGAGATAGCTCGCACCGAGCGGAGCCTTCGCCCCGCCGAGTTCGATCACCGCGTCGAAGGTGTCGCGCACCGAGTCGGCGGTCAGCGGGGTTCCGTCGCTGAAGCTCACCCCGTCGGCCAGCTTGAACGTGAAGACCTTCGAGTCCGGGCTGACCTCCCAGCTTTCGGCCAGCCACGGCGTGATGGCCCCGGTCTTCGGATCCTGGTCGGTCAGCGAATCGACGATCTGGCGGGTCACATAGATGGTCTGGTTCGAGCCGGCCTGCGCCGGATCCGAGCAGGTGGGCGCCTGCGAGAGCCCGTAGCGCAGAGTGCCGCCGGGCTGCGGCGGACCGGCCTGGCCGCCCTGATCGCCGGTGCCGCTCCCGCACGCCACCACAGTGGTCGCGGCGGCGAACACACCGGCGAACGCGGAGAGACGATGTCGAATCACGAGGTAACTCCAGACAATTGGCGACCTGCGGCCAGCGGACGGCTCGGAATGCGGCGGCGCAGCTCGGGCGCCACCTCGGCCTGGAACAGCTCGAGACTGCCCAGGTAGTCGGCTTCGGTGCGGCCGTCGCGTTCGGCGGACAGGTGGATCACCTCGTGCCCGAACTGCTCGTGATAACGGCCGACCTTGTCGATCACCTGCTCCGCACTACCGACCAGCGCCGACGATCGGGCGATGAAATCTTCGACGGTCTCGAACACGACCGGATTGCCGACCTTGCGCTGCAAGGCGGTCCGTGCCTCGTAGAGCGGCCGGAACACCTCGACGGCCTCCTGCGAGGTCCGCGCGACATGGAAACCCGCCGTGCCCGCCCCGACCAAGGCGTCAGCCGGGTTGTGACCGTAGTGCGCCCACTGTTCGCGATAGTGGCGGATCAGCTCGGCATACGGCTCGATCGGATGGGTGACATTCGCCGAGAACACCGGATCACCGTGGCGCGCGGCCAGTTCCACCGACTCCCGGCTCGTCGCACTGCCGTGCCAGATCCGCACGCGCGGCTGCAACGGTCGCGGGAGCGCCTTGGCCGCGGTGAGTGACGGCCGAAATTGGCCCGACCACGTCACCTCCTCGCTGTCCCACAGCGCCCGAAAGAGTTCGTACCCTTCACGATTGCGCTCCCACTGGTCCTCGGTGGTGACGTGATAGAGCTGCGCTTGCGCCGCCCCGTTGCCCTTGCCGATGATCAGCTCGAGCCTGCCCTCGGACAGGTTGTCGAGCGTGGAGTAGTCCTCGAACGCGCGCACCGGATCGAGCAGGCTCAAGGTGGTGACCGCGGTGAACAGGCTGATCCGCGTGGTGACCGCGGCGATATGGCTCAGTACCACCGGGGGAGCGCCGGACAGGAACGGGTCCTCGTGCCGCTCACCGACCGCGAATCCGTCGTAACCGAATTCTTCGGCGCGCCTTGCCTGTTCGATCACTTCGTGCAGGCCGTCACGCGTTGTCGGGACCACACCGGTGACCGGGTCGGGCACCCGGGTGATCAGTGTCATCAGCAGGAATTTCATGCCCGTGCTCCTGATCTCTCGAACGAACTCATGCGGCGGGCTTCTTCGGCAGACCGGGCGGGTTGATGCGCGACTCGGTGACCTTCTCCGAATCCAGCCCCCAGCGATCGGGGACCTTCTGATAGCTGCCGTCGGCGATGGCATCGACGAGGGCCTTGTGGACGGCGGTGTTGAGGCCGCTGTTCTTCTTGGTGAGCACCGCGATCTCGCCTTGCAGGGCGTCACCGGCACCGGAAAAGGTGGCGATGAGCTTGGTTTCGCCTGTGGTCGTCGAGTGATAGACACCGGACGGGTTCGGCCCGAGGTAGCCGTCGAGGCGCTTGGAGGGTGCCAGGAACCGGCGATCCGGGGGAGGTCGTCGGCGGCACCAGCGGGCGGAGCATCGCCCAGCGGGGCGGTCTCGACGCCGGAGACAGTGGACGCGGTCAGCACGAAAAACTCCTCCATCGATCCCGGCAGAAGCACCCGCACCCTCGAAGGGCGGGTTGCTGCGACGTCGTAGAGCCGGGTCTCTCGGTCGCTCTGGATGGTTGTGCTCGCCTGCCTCGCGGCCCGAGCTGAATCAGCATGTGACACAGGTGTCGTGGTCGCAACGGTAGAAATCAGCGTGAGCGCAGGGGTTGGAACCGGCCGCCGGGGCAGCCACAATTGCCCCGGTTCGGTTCGCTGGGAGATTGCGACGCGCCGAACCCCCGGTTACTTCACCTTGCCCGATTCACCCATCGCACGCGGTAGCGTCGGCCTTCTCTGCGTCGATGAGGAGTACGTCGTGAACATGGGGCGTCGTTCCACCACACTGACCGCGCTGACGGCCTGCGCCGCCGCGTTGCTGCTGACCGCGCCGTCGGCCACCGCTGAACCGGCCGCGCCGGTGACGCCCGCCGTCACCAGGGACGCGCCGAACGCCACTCCAGCCGCGGGCCCGGGCGACCTGCTCGGCGCCTACCGGACCGTCGTCGAGACGCTGAAAGCCATGGGTATTCAGCCGTTCCTCTATCCGACGGTTGCGGCGAACTGCACCGGTGACGGCGCGGGGCTCGTCCCGGCGGTCGCGGGTGCGGTGCCGGGTCCGTGGCCGACGAACACGCTGCCCACTCCGGGACTCGACCTGTCCGCGGTGAAGTCCGGGCAGACGTTGTTCACGTTCCTGCCCTATGGACTCGCTCCCGACACTGCTGCTACGAAGACCTCCGGGATGCAGGTGGCGTGGCTCAATATCAGCACCGGACGGGGTGGGATGGCTTCGATGGGGCCCATTGCCGACCTCGTTCGGGCGATGGTTCCGCCCGAGGTTCCTGTAGAACTGCGGCCGCTGGCTGAAAACGCGATTCGCGACTTTCTCTTCGCCGCTGTTCCCGTCGGTGGTGTGCGTGCGGTGCCTGTGGACACTGGGCGTGGCACTGTGCTGGCTGCCGTCTTCGGAACCACTGACAACGCGGGGCGGTCGTGCTTCTTCTTTCCGACCGTCGGCATCACTGAGGTTCCTTGAAACCTGCCGGGCGCCGTCCGCTCGGTTGAGGTACCCGCCGTGGCAACAGTCGTTCGCTTATGGAGCGGTGAAGATGTCGTGGGTGCCTATTCGCCGCCAGATCACATGGGCCTCACCCGTCGTCACCGAGTCGCCGTAACTGAACGTCGCGCGCCCGTCAGGCGCCCACGTCATCTCCCAGATGTTGTCGTAGCCCTTCATCTTCTTGACGCGCAGTCCAGGGCGGAACCCGGCTCCGGCGCGCAGATCTTCGACCAGGATCGACACCGATCGTAGGAAGGCTACTTGCTGATCGCGAGTCAACTTTTGCCAATCTCGGGTGAAGAGCGTCAACCAGGCATAGGTGGGCATCAGTGCCGCTCGGGCTGGATCTCGGCCAGGTCGATGCCTGCGGAGGCAGCCAGTCCTCGCAAGAACGAGTCACCATCTTCGAAGACCTCGTGCGGGACGCCCGCGGCCAGTTCCTGGTCAGCTTCTTGCTCTTTGCGCTGCCATTCCGGGGTAAAGAACCATGCCTGATCGACCGGGATCGACCGATAGCCGCGCACCGTGACATCACCAGCCTCGTTGACCGTGAATTCCAGTTCGTCATCCTCGCGAACATGCAGCACGGCACGGATTTCCTGAGGCAGAGTCACTTGATGGCGACTGCCTCGGATGCGTGCACGGATGTTCATCGCGGTCATGCCACAGTGTAGCACGGTGCTACGGTGCTACAGAAGTCGACGGCCGCCAATTGTGTCGACAAGCTGGTACTCGGTCAGGCGCGGCGGGCGATGGCCTCGTCGGGAGCGACCAGGGGGCGCTGCTTCCAGCGGAGGCGGCCGGTTTGGTGGCGGTGGTGGGAGCGGGTCCACAGGGATAGGTAGTGGGCTACTGCTACCGGGTGGGCCAGGGCTGAGGCTAGGTCGGAAGGTGTCGGGGGGCGGCGGGTTTCGATGGTGCGGGCGGTGAGGCGGCTGGTGACTGCGGCCAGGTAGCCGAGGATTCCCGCGCGGCGGGTTCGGCCGCGGCCGAGTAGGGCGGCCAGTGGGGGGATCCAGTAGGCGAGGGTGGCGAGGATCCCTATGGCTGCGCCGGTGTCGCGGCGGCCGCCGTAGGCGGACCAGAGCCAGCGGGTGTAGCCGTCGGTGAGTTCGGTTGTGCCGGTGTACATTCGGGTGCTCGCTGCGGGGCCTGCGGTGACCAGAGCGGTGCGGTGGCCTACTCGGCGGATCGAGCGGGCCAGGTCGAGGTCTTCGGTGGCGCTGGCGGCTACGGCTGCGTGGCCGCCTGCGGCGCGGTAGGCCTCGGCGTCGACGGCGAGGAACTGGCCGCAGGCTACGGCGGTGGAGGGGCGCAGGCTGTGGTTGGAGGGGCCTACGGGCAGGGTTGATGCCCATGACCAGGCGAGCAGGGGCTGGACCAGGCGTTCGGTGGGCGAACCGGCTTCCTGGATCGGCCAGGCCGAGACCAAACCTGCTCCGCGCCTGCGTAATTCGGTGACCGCCGCTGCGACGGCGTGGGGTGCGAGGCGCACATCGGCGTCGACGAAGACCAGGGCTGCCGCGTCGGTGCGGGCGGCGAGGCGGGCGCACGCTGCTGCTTTGCCGGTCCAGCCGGGGGCGGGGTGGGCGGCGGAGCGGAGCACGGTGAAGCGTTCGTCGCCGGCGATCGCGGTCAGTGCGGCGTCGTAGGTGCCGTCGGTGGAGGCGTCGTCGAGGATCAGCACGTGCAGGCGGGGGACACCGGTCTGGGCGCGCAGGTCGGCGATCAGGGCGGGTAGGTGCTCGGCTTCGTCGCGGGCTGGCACGCAGACCGTGACCGGTTCGATCACGCCCGCGACGCCGCGCGGCAGGGTGCGCAGGGTGAGCAGGTTGTAGGCGGCGGTGCTCGCGCCGAGCGCGGCGAGGCCGGTGCCTGCCCAGGTCAGGTAGCGAGCCGCCGCGCCCATGTCAGCGGCCCAGTCTGCGGCTGGAGATCTCGCGCCACATCTCGGAGGGGGAGAAGCCGCCACGGGGGGCGTGCGGTGGGGCGGGGTTGCGGTCGCGGAACGCCAGCCCGGCGATCAGCGCGGCCACCGCGAGGGTGATACCGCCGACGATGCCGGCCCAGCCCGCGAACGAGCGGGTGTTGGGGTCGGCGTATTTCACCTCGGCGCGCAGGGTCGACACCTCACCGGCGGGCAGCTTCCACGAGACGGTGTTCTCGCTGTTGGCTGTTTCGCGGGTGCCGTTGGTCTTGGCGACGCGCGCGGGGAAGGCGATGGAGAACTGCACGTCCGAACCGTGTGGCGGCACCGATTCCAGATCGACCCGGCCGGTGAGACTCACCAGATCGCCACTGCGCTGGAAGTCGAGGGTGAACATGCCCTGCGTCTGATCCGACAGCCCGCCGAGCTGGCCGACCTCGCCGAAGGACAGATCGTCGAAGAACACCTGGGTGCCGACGTAGCCGTCCTGGTTGTAGTTCTCCACCCGCACCTTCGACGCCAACTGCGCGGGCGACTTCAGCTGTGGTCCTTTGTCCTCGGGCCCGGTCGGCACCACCGCGGCGACGATCCGACCCGACACGCGGTCGTTCGACGACACCCCCATCGACACCTGCACGCGCAGGCACCCGGCCAGCGCGGGCACGAGCAGTGCCAGCAGGACGGCAACGGCCGCCACGCGCCGCGCGGGCACGCGACGACGCGGTGAAGGAGTGGGCATGTCGGCGACGGGACTCGGCTGCACGATTGACATCGTGCCAGGCTCAGGCCCCAGAGCCCACACGACGGGCCCACCACCCACGCCGATCAGGCATTTTCGCGCCGATTCGAGGGGTGTCGAGGTGGGTTCGGGCGCTCACGCCGTGCCAACAGGGGGATTCCGAGCACGCCCAGACCGCAGAAACCCCAGATCGCCGACGCGGGCAGCCCGAGGAACACCGCGTGCGCGAGGGTCGAACCGAGCCAGGTCCACCCGAACACCGCGACCGGGACCGCCACCGAGGGATCACGCGGTGGCGCGAGAAGCCGATCGAGCAGGGTGAGCAGCACCGCCATGACCGTGGCGACGAGCGCCCAACCCAGATAGTTCGTGTACGGGATCTCGGGCAGACCGGGCAGCCCGGCGTCGCGGACCGCCCAGGTCCACTGGCCATCGGCGACCATCTGCGGATCGAGGAACAGGTCCCACCCGACCGCACCGAGGACGAACAGTCCCACGCGTCGCACGGTCCTGGCGGACATCAGGATGCCCGCGACGATCCAGATCGAGTACAGCCCACCGGTCCAGGCGAGGGGCACCACCAGTGGAACGTCCGCGACCGCGGGTCCGAGCCGGTCGACGGCGTAGGTATAGCTACCGAACGGGAATCCGGTGGCGGTGCCGACGATTTCGGCGGTGAGTCCCAACCCGGACACGATGACGAAAAATCCGACAGCCCACCGCAATCCGCGAGTCGTAGCCGCGTGCAGCAACGCGGTCGCGGCCGACAGCGCCACCACGGCAACCGTGATCCGGTCGCGCGCCACATCCGTGCTCAATGGGTAGGTGATCTGCGCGAACACCAACGCCAGCGCGGTGGCGGCGGGAATCGCACGGTAGGGATCTGCGCGTAACCAGTCGCGGATCGCGACGACACCGCGACGCGGCGCATCCGCCCCGTGCTCGCGGGCCGCGCCGGTCACAGGCGCTGCCGAACGCTCGACCCCGCGGTGCGCGTCGAGTGAACGCCCGTATTGCCGGTTCGGCCCGGGCACACAGCGGCGCGCGCGTGCCACCGTGGGTATCGAGCCAGTTCCGGGAAGTCGGCGCCGCGGGCCGACGGCGCGTCGCTGCCGAGCACCTGCGACGAGAAGGCGTTCATCGCTTGCGTGGCAGCAGGAATCGAGGCTTGCGGCGATCGCCGAGAACCAATCGCGCCGCGCTGCGACCGCTCGCGCCCGACACTCCGCCGCCGGGATGGGTGGACGCGCCGGTCAGATAAAGGCCGGGAGCCCCGGGAACTCGCTGACCCGACAGCTCGGGCAGCGGTCGCCACAGCATCATCTGGTCAAGCGACATCTCCACGTGCATCACATTGCCGCCGCGCAACCCCATCTCCCGCTCGAGATCGACCGGCGTCTGCACGAATCGCTGACGCACCGACGAGGCGAAACCCGGTGCGTACCGGTCGACTTCGGCGATGATCCGATCCGCCTCGTGCTCGGCGTGTGCTGCCCAGTCGCTGCCGTCGGCGAGCTCGTAGGGATGCCACTGCGCCCACAGCGACAGCTGATGTTCGCCGGCGGGTGCGATGGACGGGTCGAGCGCGCTGAAACTCATCGCCAGCACCACCGGGCGCGGCGGCAGCGAACCGGCCAGCGCGGCGCCGTGGGCCAGTCGGAGCTGTCGACGGTCGGAGACGAGGAACTGCAGACCACGGGCGGATTCGGCGGGGGAGGCGCCGGGGTACTCGGGTAGCCGATCGGTCGCCAGACGCACCACCATGCCGATGCCGGGGCCGACCCGGATGCGCCGCTGCCAGTCGTCGAGGACCGCGGGGTCGAAATCGCCCGCGCGCAACAGGTCCAGCGTCGAAAGGATGTGGGAGCCCGCGATCACCGTGTCGGCGTGCAGGGTCCGGCCCGCTGCGGTCGTCACCTGCCACCCACTGCTGGACCGGCGTAGCGCGGTGACGGCGTCACCGGTGTGCAGCTCGCCACCGTCGGCCCGCAGCCGCGCGATCAACGCCGCGCTGAGCGCCCCACTTCCCCCCACGGCACGGCCGGGCGGCAAAGTGTGCATGAGCGCGGCGAACCCGGCCATCGGCGCGGTCCCCGGTTCCGACATCGGCGGACCCGACTGCGCGCCGAACCACGCCAGCGACGCCTTGAGTCGTTCGTCGTCGAACCAGAAGTCCAACAGCGCGTCACCGGACTGCAGGAACTCCCGCGACAGCGCCGATCCACCGGCCCGCGCGTCCAGCCCCCAGAACGAGCGAACGAGCCTGCCCGGCGTCGGCGGGCCACCGAACGAGCGCATCACCCGCGCGCTGCGCTCGCCCCACACCCCGACGAACCGGCGATATGCGTCAGCGTCCTTGACACCACACGCCGTCGCGATCGACGCGCACGTCTCGTCGAGATCACGGTGGAAGACGATCGGCGGGCGCACACCGTCGGACGGGGTGAACCCCCACGGATCGCAGTCGAGATAACGCAATCCGAACCGCTCGAGCTCGAGCTCCTCGATGATCCCGGTGTGCCGGATCATGATGTGCGCCGAAGAACCGCGATCGACAAGATGGCCGGGGAAACGCTCCACCGTCGAGACCGCGCCACCGGGCACCTCATCGCGTTCGAGCACCTGCACCCGGTGCCCGGCCCGCGCCAGATAACAGGCTGCGACCAGCGCGTTGTGGCCGGACCCGACCACCACCGTCGTCATGGGTTCGACGGCGGCATCGGCAGCCTGCGCCCGAGAATGGCGAAGGGCCTTGTATCGCCCGCGAACACGAAATTGCGGATCACATCGGTGAATCCCGCCCGTCGGTACAGATTCCAGGCCCGGTTCGCCTCCTCCGGGACCTCCGGCGTCGACAGCAGCACGGCGGCCTCGGTGCGATCGGCCAGCAGTCGCTCCAGCAGTCGCGCGCCGATTCCGCGTCCCTGCGCGGCGGGATGGACGTGCAGCTCGGTGAGCTCGAAGTAGTCGGCCAGCAGGTCGCGCGCGGCCGCATCGGGCCACCCGCACCGGCGCATCCCGGTCTGGACCTGCTGATGCCACCACTGTCGCGGGGCGCCGCTGTAGCCGTAGGCGATGGCCAGAATCGGCGCGGTGCGCAGGTCGACGCCACCGGCATCGTCGGGCAGCACCGCGGCGACGGCGCGCCAACCGGTCCTTGTGGTGTGCTCGGTCCACATCGGGGCGCGATGGTGTTCGGTGCCGCGCGGGTACTCCATGGCGGCCACATAGACCGAGAGTGCGTCGTGCAGGCGCGCGCGCAAGGCGGCGACGCTCAGGTCGACGACGACGGGTGCGGGGGTGTGATTCGGCTTGACGGCTGTCATGGCTCTCGTCGATGGCGCGCGGACGGGGAAAGTTGTCAGTGGGTGTCCCTATATTCAATCTCAATTCAAACGTTCGAATGCTAGTTCGATCAGTGCGAGGGGCGAAAGGGGCAGCAGATGGCTGGTCACAACGATGGTCGAGCACACGCGAGCCACGACGGGCGCGCCGGTGGACTACTACGCCAGGCCGACGCGCTGCTCACCGATTCCGCCTGGGAGCACGAACCGGGGGAGCGATTCCGTACCGCCTACCTGGCCGCGCTACGCGGTGCGGGTTCGATGATCGCGCTCACCGGAGCCGACCGGGCGCCACGTGCGCGCTCGCGCAGCGCCTGGGTGTTACTGCGACGCGCCAGCCCGGAGTTCGTGATGTGGGCCGACTACTTCGAGGCGCACTCGCAATTACGGGCCGCGTTGGAGGCCGGATTGGACCGTGCGATCACCGACACACAAGCAGATGAGTTCTGCTCACGGGTGGGCGCATTCCTCTACGACGTCGACGATGCGCTGGTAGCCGCGGCCAAGAGCCTCCCGCAGCCGAGTCGTGGCCGCGACATGACCGCTTAGTTATGACCGAGTAGGTGGTACGCCACCGATCGAACTCGTATCATGGGGAGCAGATAGCCGCCAAGGTCGGCTACCCGTCGCCTACCCGGAGGCGACCAGCCACGCCTAGTGCCGGGGGAGGTACCGTGCCACTCTCCGAGCACGAGCAGCGCATGCTCGAACAGATCGAGAGCGCTCTCTATGCTGAGGACCCGAAGTTCGCCTCGTCCGTCCGCGGCGGACGACTTCGTTCCACGTCGAGTAGACGCAGACTTCAGGCTGCGGCGTTGTTCGCCGTCGGCCTTTTTCTGCTCGTCGCCGGCATCGCCGCCCCGTTCAAGCCGGGCGGTTTCCCGATCATCAGTCTCGTCGGATTCATCGCCATGTTCGGCGCTGGTGTCCTGTTGATGATCGGCAACTCGCGTCGCGCCGCCCAACCGGACGAGACCGAGCACCCCGCGGCGGGCAGCGGCCCGTCGAGCGGACCAACGGCCCGCGGTAGTCGCCAGCGCAAGTCCGGCGGCTTCTCCGAGCGAATGGAAGACCGATTCCGGCGACGGTTCGAGCAGGAATAGCTCACACCTAGCCGGACCCGAAAGGCGGCGCCACACCCACCGCGGGTGCGGCGCCGCCTTCGTGCGTTCCGGGGCGCCGCACCCGGTCAGGGTGGTTCCCCCACCTTCCCCACCGCGCCCCACACTTCCCCCACCAGGTCACGCGACCTGTGCCGCACCTGCGATGTTTGCTGAACGTTGTCGGAACGACGGGTTGCCGACCCGCGCGGGTTGCCCGAACACGGGATAACCGCGAATCTCAGTGATAGCTGGGATGACCTGCGGAATTGTGTTGGCGGGGAGCAGGATCACGCAGGGTTTCGATTGAAAGTGGGGGAAAGTGGGGTAATGTGGGTCGCGCACTACAGGAGAGGCCGCACGGCGAGGTGAATCCAGTAGGGAGGTGGCCGAGATGTTCCTCGGTACCTACACCCCCCGATTGGACGACAAAGGGCGGCTGACGTTGCCTGCGAAGTTTCGAGACGATCTGGCGGGAGGGTTGATGGTCACGAAAGGCCAAGACCACAGCCTGGCCGTGTATCCCAAAGACGAGTTCACCGCGCTCGCGCGGCGGGCCGCGTCGGCGTCTCGAAGTAACCCGCAGGCAAGGGCTTTCGTCCGAGCGCTGGCGGCAGGCACCGACGAGCAACGTCCGGACGCACAGGGCCGGATCACGCTGTCGCCGGACCATCGGCGCTATGCGAACCTCTCGCGGGATTGCGTGGTGATCGGTTCGGTCGACTTCCTCGAAATATGGGATAAGCAGGCGTGGGAGACCTACCTCGAAGAACACGAGGAGGACTACGCGCAAGCCGGAGACGAGTCGCTGGGCGGAATCTTCTGACCCGGAGCACGCGAGTGCTGCGAGGCCTCTGCCCGGGCGTGGACCCTGACGTACTTCCCCGACGCCAGGTGCCTTGCCCCGGTCAGAGACCTCGAAGCATTCGCACCATCAACTCATTCGAAAAGCACTGTGTGGCAAGGCGACCCGTCTGCGACGCGAGGCAGTATCCCGGGAGGTCGAGGTGAACCATGACGCCGAGAACCCCCGTCATGTGCCGGTGCTGCTGGAGCGCGCCGACGATCTGCTCGGCCCCGCGCTGAGCGAACCGGGCGCCGTCTACATCGACGCGACGCTCGGATTGGGCGGGCACGCAGAACATTTCCTGCGCACCTACCCGCAGGCACGTCTGGTCGGACTCGACCGCGACACCACCGCGTTACGGATGGCCGGCGAGCGCCTCGCGCCCTACGCCGACCGGATCACGCTGGTGCACACTCGCTACGACGGCATCCCCGAGGCGCTGGCCGAAGCGGGACTCGACCGGTTCGGTTCCGTATCAGCGATTCTCATGGACCTCGGGGTGTCGTCGATGCAGCTCGACGAGGCCGAACGCGGCTTCGCCTACTCTGTCGACGCGCCCCTCGATATGCGGATGGACCCGACCACCGGCATCACCGCCGCCGACGTGCTCAACACCTACAGCCACGGCGACCTGGCCCGGGTGCTGAAAACCTATGGCGACGAACGGTTCGCGGGCAAGATCGCCTCGGAAGTGCTGCGGCGGCGGGTGGTGAAACCGTTCACCACCAGCGCCGAGCTCGTCGAGGTGCTCTACGCGAGCATTCCGGCCGCGGCGCGGCGCACCGGCGGGCATCCGGCCAAGCGTTCCTTCCAGGCGTTGCGCGTGGAAGTCAACGGTGAGCTCGACTCGCTGCGGGCGGCACTGCCCGCGGCACTGGATTCACTGCGGGTGGGCGGACGGATCTGCGTCATGTCGTATCAGTCGCTCGAAGATCGGCTGGTCAAACACGAACTCGCGCCACGGATCATCTCCAGGTCCCCGATGGACCTGCCGGTCGAACTGCCCGGCATGGGACCGGAATTCACGATGCTCACCCGTGGCGCGGAAAAAGCGACCGAAGCCGAGATCGAGGTCAATCCGCGATCCGCGCCGGTGCGGATGCGCGCGGCCGAACGAATCGCGGAGAGGTCAGGGAGGACACAGGAGGGGACACGATGAGCGTGCGGACGAGCACAGTCGCGGTGCCGAGCAAGACCGCTCGGCGCGTGGAGGCAGCCGAACGAGTGAAATCCGGTGCGGCACAGCGGGCCTACGCCCGCAAGCGCACCAGGGAACAGTTGCTCGACGGCATCGAACTGCCCGCACGCGACTCGACGATGGCGGGACGGATCCCGTTCGTCACCGCGATCATCGGTCTGCTCGGCTGCGGCCTCGCCCTCACCCTGTTGCTCACCACCCGCGCCGCCGAGGACAGCTACCAGCTCAGCGACATCAGGGCGACCAACCGTCAGCTCGCCGACGAGCGGGCCGCGCTGCAGCGTGAGGTCGCCGCCGCCGACTCCGCTCCCGAATTGGCGTCGCGCGCACGTGAACTCGGCATGATCCCCGCGAAGGATCCGGCCCGGCTGGTGGTCGGCGCCGACGGCGAGGTGACGGTGATCGGCGACCCGACGCCCGCGCAGGGTGCGCCGGTGCCGCCGCTGAACGGCCCGCCGACCACCACTGCGAACGGCCCCGCGCCCCGGCACGCCCAGGCGCAGGGTGAGCGCGTGGTGCCGGTGCAGCCGGGTGCGGCCACGGCCGCGCCCACCGGTGTGGCGCCGAACGCGCTCGCGTCACCGGCCACGAATTCGCCGCAGGCTCCGGCTGTTTCGCCGCAGCCTGCAGTCGCTCCGGTGCCGACTCCGATCGCTCCGGCCCCGGTCGAAGCCGCCGTGCCCGCCCCGCCGAACGGCCTCGCTCCGGTGACCGTCCCCGATCGGGTCGACGTCGCAGCGCAGGGTGAACCGCTGGCCGCGGCCGACACTCCGGGTGTCGTCCCGGATCCGACCGACGCGCCGCTACCCGGTGCGCCAACCCCCGTGGCCGGACCGCCGAGCGAACAGCCGCAGGTCGTCGAATCGCAGGACGCTCCCCGATGAAGCGGAGTGGGCCCGCGTCGCAGCAGCGACGCGGGCCGGTCTCGTCGAGGGCCCGCTCCGGGTCGCTCTCGCCGGACCGGCCGATCCGGCTGCGCCTCGGCGTCGGCCGGGTCACCCTGCTGGCGACGCTGGCCGTTGTCGCGTTGCAGCTGCTCTACATTCAGAGTTTCGCCGCCCCCGCGCTGTCGGCGCAGGCGGCCTCGCAGCGCACCATCAAGGCGACCGAGGCGGCCGTGCGCGGTCCCATCACCGACCGGCACGGCAACCAGCTCGCCTTCACGCTCACCGTGAAAGCCCTGACCTTCCAGCCGGTGACCGAGCGCGAGAAACTGGTCGAAGCCAAGAAACTCGACCCCAGCGCTCCCGATCCGGAAAAGCGGCTCGCCGACATCGCGAAGTTCATTCACGACAAGCTCGGCGCTCCTTCCGAGAAGGAACTCCTCGACAAACTGAAGAGCGACAAGAAGTTCCACTACCTGGCCAAGAACGTCGATCCGCGGGTGGCCGCCGAGGTCACCAAGAAGTTCCCGGAGGTCGGTGCCGAACGCCAGGACCTGCGTGAGTATCCCGGGGGTTCGTTGGCGTCGAATGTCGTCGGCGCGATCGGCGGTGACCGGCACGGCCAGGTCGGCCTCGAGTCGGCGCTGGATTCGGTGCTGTCGGGTACCGACGGTTCGCGCACCTACGACCAGGGTTCCGACGGCGCGGTGATCCCCGGCAGCTACCGCGACCTGCAGCCCGCGGTGAACGGCCACGGCGTCGAACTGACCCTCGACGCGGACCTGCAGTACTACGTGCAGCAGCAGGTGCAGCAGGCCAAACAGGTGTCCGGCGCGTCCTCGGCCTCGGCCGTGGTGCTCGACGCCAAGACCGGCCAGGTGCTGGCCATGGCCAACGACGGCACCTTCAATCCCGCACTCGGCCCGAACCATTGGGCCTCGGGCAAGATGAGCAACCCCTCGGTCGCCGAACCCTTCGAACCGGGCTCGGTCAACAAGATCGTCACCGCGGCGGCCGCCATCGAATACGGCGTGACCACCCCCGACGAGGTGTTGCAGGTGCCCGGCTCGATCCGCATGTCGGGCGTCACCGTGAACGACGCGTGGCAACACGACGTCGCGCCCTACACCACCACCGGGATCTTCGGAAAGTCGTCCAACGTCGGCACTCTCATGCTCGCCCAGCGCGTGGGGGAGGACCGGTTCGCCGACATGATCGACCGGTTCGGGCTCGGTCAGCGCACCGGTGTCGGCCTGCCCGGCGAGAGCGGCGGCCAGGTGCCCGCCCGCGATCAGTGGTCGGGTGGTTCCTTCGCGAACCTGCCGATCGGCCAAGGTCTTTCGATGACGACCCTGCAGATGACCGCCATGTACCAGGCCATCGCCAACGACGGCCTGCGGATCCCGCCGCGCATCGTCAAGGCCAAGGTGGCGCCCGACGGCACCCGCGCCGAGGAACTGCAGCCCGACGGTGTGCGCGTGGTCAGCCCGCAGACCGCGCACACCCTGCGCGAACTGTTCCAGGCGACGGTGCAGAAGGACCCGATGGGTGTGCAGATGGGCACCGGCGTACCCGCCTCGATCGAGGGGTACCAGGTGGCGGGCAAGACCGGCACCGCGCAGAAGGTCGACCCCGCGTGCCGGTGCTATTCGACCTCGGAGTACTACAGCACCTTTGCCGGTATGGCACCCGCCGACAACCCCCGCTACGTGATCGGCATGATGCTCGACGCGCCCGTGCGCAGCTCCGACGGCACCGGTGGCGGATCGGCCGCACCGCTGTTCCACAGCATCGCGTCCTGGGCGTTGCAGCGCGACCGGGTGCCGCCCTCGCCCGAGCCGAAGCGACTGGTGCTGGAGGCGGTGTCATAGCGGCTGGCGCCGCGGGTTCTCGGCCCCCGGTTGCCCGCCTCTTCCCTCCCTCCGGGTACTCCTTCGTCGCACCCTCCACTCAGTCCGGAGGCGGGCGGGCCGAGAACCAACAATTAACTCAACCCACGTTGTCCCTCCGACACCGCGCGTCGGTAACCTGACTGCTCGTCTCGCCTACGCGCTCGATCACTCTCAGAGAGGAGCCTTGTGCCCGCGCAGTCCAGCCCGCACGCGCTCCGGCCAACCACTCCGCTGTCGACGTCGCTGCAGGCCGTAGCGGACCTCGTGGGCGCCACGACGGCGTCCACCGAGGTGACGATCACCGGCATCGAGCAGCGCTCCAACGCGGTGCGCCCCGGCGACCTGTTCGCCGCACTGCCCGGCGCGAACTCCCACGGTGCCCGATTCGCCGCCGACGCGATCGCGAGCGGCGCGGTGGCGGTGTTCACCGACGCCGCGGGCGCGGAGCTGATCGGTGACGTGGCGGTGCCCGTGCTGGTGCGCGAGCAGCCACGCGCGGTCCTCGGCGAACTCTCCGCCGCGATCTACGGACACCCCAGCGACCGGCTGCGCATCATCGGCATCACCGGCACCTCGGGCAAGACCACCACGTCGTATCTGGTGGAAGCGGGTCTGGCCGCGGCCGGACTGTCCACCGGGCTGATCGGCACCATCGAAACGCGCATCGGCGGGCAGCGGGTGCCGAGCGCGCTCACCACGCCCGAGGCGCCGCAGTTGCACGCGATGTTCGCCGCGATGGTCGAGCAGGGCGTCGACGCGGTCGTGATGGAGGTGTCGAGCCACGCGCTCGCGCTGGGCCGGGTCGACGGGGTGCGCTTCGCGGTCGGCGCGTTCACCAATCTCTCGCAGGATCATCTCGACTTCCACAAGGACTTCGAGGACTACTTCGCCGCGAAACGTCGCCTGTTCGAAGCGGATTCGCCGGTAGCCGCACGCACCTCGGTGATCTGCGTCGACGACGAATGGGGCACCCGCCTGGCCGGTGACCTGGTCGAGCCGGTCACCGTGTCGACCACCGGTGCAGCCGTGTTCGATGGCGCCGCGACCGAGGGCGTGTCCCAGCCCGCCGATCGCGGCGCGACCTGGCAGATCACCGGTGACATCAAGACCACCGGCGGCGAACAGGAATTCACCGCCGCCGGACCCGACGGCGAACTGACGGTGCGCCTGCGCCTGCCCGGCCGCTACAACGTCGCCAACGCGCTGCTGGCCGTCGCCACCTGCGCCGCGGCAGGCGTCGATCCCGCCGTTGCCGCGCCCGCGCTGGCCGTCGTGGACGTGCCGGGCCGGATGCAGCGCGTCGAGCGCGGCCAGGACTTCCTCGCCGTAGTCGACTACGCGCACAAGCCCGCCGCCATCGAATCCGTGGTGACCACCCTGCGCGGCCACCTCGTCGAAGCCGGGGTGGGCAGACTGGCCGTCGTGCTCGGCGCCGGTGGCGACCGGGACGCGGGCAAACGTGCGCTGATGGGCGCCGCGGCGGCCCGTGCCGACCTGCTGATCGTCACCGACGACAACCCACGCACCGAGGACCCGGCGGCCATCAGGTCCGCCGTGGTGGCCGGTGCCAACGAACTCCCGGCCACCGACCGCGGCGAGATCCGCGAGATCGGTGACCGCGCGGCGGCCATCGCCGCCGCACTCGCCTGGGCCCGCTCCGGCGACGTGGTACTCGTCGCGGGCAAGGGCCACGAGGCGGGGCAGGAGATCAAGGGCGTCAAGCATCCCTTCGACGACCGTGAGGTGGTCGCGGTGGCGCTGGATGCCCTGCGGACACCACAGCGTCCGCACACAGACTCGGAGGACTTGACAGTTTCATGATCGAGATGACACTGCGGGAGATCGCGGACGTCGTCGGCGGCGAGCTGCACGACGTACCCGACCCCCAGGCACTGGTAACCGGTTCGGTCGAATTCGATTCGCGCCGAATCGGTTCCGGCGATCTGTTCCTCGCCCTACCCGGCGCCAACTCCGACGGACACGACTACGCCGCGAAGGCTGTCGCCAGCGGGGCGGTCGCGGTGCTCGCGGCTCGCCCGGTCGGCGTGCCCGCGATCGTCGTCGCACCCAACCTCGGCGCGGTTCCCGGGACTTCAGTCGCGCTGAGCCACGACGACAGCGTTGGTTCCGGCGCGGCTGTGCTGGCCGCGCTGGCCGAGCTGGCGCGGGTCAGCACCGAGCGGCTGGCCGAGCGCACCGGGCTCACCGTCGTCGGTGTCACCGGTTCGTCCGGCAAGACCTCGACCAAGGATCTGCTGGCGGCCGTGCTGGCGCCGCTGGGTCCGGTCATCGCCCCGCCCGGTTCGTTCAACAGCGAATTGGGCCACCCGTGGACCGCCCTTCGCGCCGGTCTCGACACCAAGTTCCTCGCGCTCGAACTCTCTGCTCGCGGTGTCGGCCACATCGCCGCGGCGGCTCGCGTCACCCCGCCTCGGATCGGTGTGGTGCTCAATGTCGGCACCGCCCACCTCGGCGAATTCGGCAGCCGCGAGGCGATCGCGCAAGCCAAGGGCGAACTCGTCGAAGCACTGCCCGCCGAAGGCCTCGCGGTGCTCAACGCCGACGATCCGAACGTTTCGGCCATGGCATCGCGTACCAAGGCCCGCGTGGTCAAGGTCGGCCTGTCCGGCGACGCCGACATCCGCGCCACCGACGTGATCACCGACGACCAGGCCCGCGCCCACTTCACGATGCACGTCGCAGGCGAATCGATCCCGGTCCAGCTCGCGGTGCACGGCGAACACCAGGTAGGCAATGCCCTGGCCGCCGCCGCCGTCGCCCTGGAATGCGGTGCCGACCTCGCGACCGTGGCGCAGGCGCTGTCCGGCGCCACTGCGGCCTCGGTCCGTCGGATGGACGTGTCGACCACCGCCGCCGGCGTCACCGTCATCAACGACTCCTACAACGCCAACCCCGACTCGGTGCGCGCCGCGCTCAAAGCGCTGGTCACCCTGGCCAAACCGACCAACCGGCGCAGCTGGGCCGTGCTGGGCGAGATGGGCGAACTCGGCGACACCTCGGTGATCGAACACGACGCGATCGGCCGCCTGGCCGTGCGCCTCGACGTCGACCGATTGATCGTGGTCGGCACCGGACGCCCCTCCCACGGGATGCACCAGGGAGCGGTGATGGAAGGCTCATGGGGCGAGGAATCGATCCTCGTTCCCGATATCGACGCGGCGATCGCGCTGCTCGACGACGAGATCGCCGCAGGCGATGTGGTACTGGTCAAGGCGTCGAAGGCGGTCGGTCTCTGGGCCGTCGCCGAGCACCTGACCGGGGCAGCGGAAGGTAATTCAGCTCGATGAGGCAAATTCTGTTCGCGGCGGGGATCGCATTGGCGGTGTCGATCCTGTTGACGCCGTTGCTGGTTCGGGTGTTCGCCAAGCAGGGCTTCGGCCAGGAGATCCGGGTCGACGGCCCGGCCAGCCACCAGGCCAAGCGGGGCACACCCACCATGGGCGGCGTCGCGATCCTGATCGGCATGTGGGCGGGCTACCTCGGCTCGCACCTGATCGGCATCGGCTACGACGCCGAAGGTCCGACCGCGTCGGGTCTGCTCGTGCTCGGTCTCACCACCGCGCTCGGCATCGTCGGCTTCCTCGACGACTTCATCAAGCTGCGCAAACAGCGCAATCTGGGTTTGACGGCCGCCGGTAAGTACATCGGCCAGACCGCCGCCGCCGTCATCTTCGCGGTGCTCGCCCTGCAGTTCCGCAGCACCGACGGGCTCACCCCCGCCAGCAAGCACCTGTCCTACGTGCGCGACTGGAACACCCTGTCGATGGGCGCGCTGATCTTCGTGATCTGGGTCCTGTTCCTGGTGATCGCCTGGTCCAACGCGGTGAACCTGACCGACGGCCTCGACGGTCTCGCGGCCGGTTCGATGAGCCTGCTGCTCGGCGCCTACGTGATCATCACCTTCTGGCAGTACCGCAACTCCTGCTCCACCAGCCCCGGCCCGGGCTGCTACAACGTGCGCGACCCCCTTGACCTGGCGTTGGTCTGCGCCGCGGCGGCCGCCGCGTGCATCGGCTTCCTCTGGTGGAATGCCGCGCCCGCGCGGATCTTCATGGGCGACACCGGTTCGCTGGCGCTCGGCGGCCTGATCGCCGGTCTGTCGATCACCACCCGCACCGAGCTGCTGATGGCCGTGATCGGCGCGCTGTTCGTCGCCGAGGCGGCGTCGGTGATGCTGCAGGTGGCGGTGTATCGCACCACGCGCAATCGCCTGTTCAAGATGGCGCCGTTCCATCATCACTTCGAGTTGAGTAAGTGGGCCGAAACCACGGTGATCATCCGGTTCTGGATATTGGCGGGCATCTCCGCCGCAGTGGGTCTCGGTTTGTTCTACAGCGAATATCTGTCACAGGTCGGGTGAGTAGAGACATGGTCGAACACTCGCCCCGCGCCCTGCGTTCCCCGGGCCCCATGCTCGAATTCCTGCGTGGCCGTGACGTTCTCGTCGCCGGTTGGGGCGTCTCCGGACGCTCGCTGATCGAACCGCTGCGCGACATCGGCGCCCACCCCGTGGTCACCGACAACGGCGCGAAGGCCCTCGCTGAGGCCGCCGAACTGGGCCTCGAGATCGCCCCAAGCGTCGAACTCGAAAGCGCGGACCTGAGCCGGTTCGCGCTGGTGATCACCAGCCCCGGCTGGCGCCCCGATTCGCCGGTGCTGGTCTCCGCCGTCACCGAAGGCGTGCCCGTGTGGGGTGACGTCGAATTCGCCTGGTGGGTCGATCAGGCCCGCATCTACGGCCCGGTCCGCAAGTGGCTGGTGATCACCGGCACCAACGGCAAGACCACCACCACCCAGATGACGCACTCGATCCTGCGCGCTGCGGGCATCGCCAGCGTGGCCTGCGGCAATATCGGCCTGCCGATCCTGGACGCGCTGCGCCGCAACCCCGGCCCGCAGGTCCTGGCCGTCGAACTGTCCTCGTTCCAGCTGCACTGGGCGCCCTCGGTGCGACCAGAGGCGGGCGTGGTGCTCAATGTCGCCGAGGATCACCTGGACTGGCACGGCGGCCTCGACGCCTATGCCGCCGCGAAGGCGCGCGCGCTGACGGGTCGCGTCGGCGTGGTCGGTCTCGACGATCCCGTCGCGGGCTCGCTGGCCCGCAAAGCCAAGGCGCGCCGCACGGTCGGCTTCCGGATCGGCGTCCCCGCCGACGGTGAGCTGGGTGTGGTCGACGGCAAACTCCTCGACCGCGCCTTCACCAAGGCCGCGATCCTCGCCGAGACCAGCGACATCAGCCCCCCGGGACCCGCCGGCATCGCCGACGCACTGGCCGCGTCCGCACTGACCAGGGCCATCGACGTGGCGCCACAGTTCGTCAAGGAAGGCCTCGCCGAACACAAGGTGGGCCCGCATCGCACCGCGTTCGTGCGCGAACTGGGCGGTGTCGAGTTCATCGACGATTCCAAGGCCACCAACCCGCACGCCGCGCGCGCCGCGATCATGGCGCACCCGCAGGTGGTGTGGGTGGCGGGCGGCCTGCTCAAGGGCGCGAGCGTCGACGATCTGATCGAAGAGATCGGTGACCGGCTCGTCGGCGCGGTGCTTTTCGGGGCCGACGCGCCGGTGATCGCCGCCGCAATGGCGCGACACGCACCCGAAGTCCCGGTCATCGAGCTGGATGCGGGAGACGATGCAGACATGGAGTCGTCGAGATCGGTGCGCGCCGAGGCCGTCATGGGCCGCGCGGTGCGTGCCGCGGCGGGCCTGGCCAGCGCGGGCGACACCGTCCTGCTGGCGCCAGCGGCCGCGTCCCTGGACATGTACGACGACTACACCCACCGCGGACGCTGTTTCGTGGACGCGGTGACGGCACTGGAAGATGGTGACATCGGGCGGGCGCTGTGACGAACGCGCGCCCGGCCGAGACGTCACCGCCCAAAAGGGGGCAGCGTGGGTAAGAGCCGGGGCAGCGCGGGTAAAGGCGCGAGCACTCTGCGCAAGAGTTCGGGGCAGCCGAACTGGGCGGGGGAGCGGTTCGGGGCGTGGTTGGCCCGGCCGCTCGCGTCGTTTCACCTGATCGTCACCATCGCGACCCTGCTCACCGTGCTCGGTCTGGTGATGGTGCTGTCGGCGTCGAGCGTCGAGGCCTACGCCGGTGGTGGTTCGGCCTACTCGCTGTTCATCCAGCAGGCGATGTTCGCCGGGCTCGGCGCGATCGCGTTCTATGTCGCGCTGCGGCTACCACTGCGGTTCCTGCGTCAGTGGTCGTTCCCGATCTTCAGCATCTCGGTGATCGCACTGGTGTTGGTGCTCATTCCCGGCATCGGCTCGGTCCACGGCGGCGCGCGGCGCTGGTTCGACATCGGCCCGCTGTCGATCCAGCCGTCGGAAGTCGTGAAGGTGACCCTGATCGTGTGGGGCGCGCATCTGCTCGCCTCGCGCCGGGGCGCCCAACTCAAGGACATCCTGGTGCCGTTGGTGCCCGCCGGTCTGCTGGTGTGCCTGCTGGTGGTGCTCGAGCCGAACCTGTCGACCACCATCGCGCTGGGCATCGTGCTGATGGCGTTGCTGTGGTTCGGTGGGCTGCCGGTGCGGTTGTTCGTGGGGATCATGGTCACCGGGCTGGTCGCGGCGTCGGTGCTGGCGCTGTCGGCCGGTTATCGCTCCGATCGGGTGCGCGCGTTCTTCAACCCCGGTGACGATCCGCAGGGCGTCAACTACCAGGCGCGCCAAGCCAAGTACTCCCTCGCCGACGGCGGTATCTGGGGCCGCGGCCTCGGCCAGAGCCGCGCGAAGTGGAGCTACCTGCCCAACTCGCACAACGACTTCATCTTCGCCATCATCGGCGAGGAACTCGGTTTCCTCGGCTGCATGCTGGTGCTGGCGTTGCTCGCCCTGTTCGTCTACGCGGGCATTCGCATCGCGTTGCGCTCGGTGGACCCGTTCCTGCGCCTGCTCACCGCCACCGCCACCACCTGGATCACCGCGCAGGCGCTGATCAACATCGGCTACGTCGTCGGCCTGCTGCCGGTCACCGGTCTGCAGCTGCCGCTGGTCTCGGCCGGTGGTTCGTCGCTGGCGATCACACTGTTCATGTTCGGCATCATCGCCAGCGCCGCCCGGCACGAACCGGAGGCGGTGTCGGCGTTGAAGGCCGGTCAGGACGGCCGACTCAGCCGACTGTTGCGACTGCCGGTGCCCGAGGTGTACACCCCGCCGAGCGCGCCACGAAAGGCCGCGCCGCGCGCCAGAACCGAACGCCCACGTCAGGCCCCCCGCCGCCAGCCGCCCGCCGACCGTAGGCGACGCGCGCCGGAGAGCCGCGGCACGAGTTCGCTACGGTCGACTAGAGCATGGGAGCCGACTTATCCGATGCCACACGCGAAAGAACGAGGTAGATCCAGGTGAGTAACCCGCGATCCGGGTTGTCGGTGATCGTCGCAGGCGGAGGAACCGCAGGCCACATCGAACCCGCGTTGGCAGTAGCCGACGCGCTGCGCAGACTCGACGATTCGATCCGGGTGACGGCCTTGGGTACCGAACGTGGACTCGAGACGAAACTGGTGCCCGAACGCGGGTACCCACTGGAGCTGATCCCGCCGGTGCCGTTGCCGCGCAAGCCCTCCGCCGATCTGCTGCGGCTGCCCGGTCGGGTCCTCGCCTCGGTCAAGGCCACCAGGGCGGTGATCGACGACGTGCAGGCTGACGTGATCATCGGATTCGGCGGTTACGTCGCACTGCCCGCGTATCTGGCCGCGCGCGGTGGGCTGTTCGGCCGCAAGCGCAAGGTGCCGGTGATCGTGCACGAAGCCAACGCGAAGGCCGGCATCGCCAACAAGGTGGGCGCCAAGCTCGCGGCGAAGGTGCTTGCCGCCGTGCCCGATTCGGGGCTGGCCGGTGCCCAGGTCGTCGGAATTCCGGTGCGCGCCTCCATCACCGAGCTCGACCGTCCGGCGCTGCGGGCGCAGGCTCGCGCCCACTTCGGGCTGCCCGCCGAGGGACCGGTGCTGCTGGTGTTCGGCGGTTCGCAGGGCGCGCGCAGCCTCAACGAGGCCGTGTCCGGTGCCGCACCGCAACTCGCGGCCGCCGGCATCTCGGTGCTGCACGCGCACGGCCCCAAGAACAGCGTCGAGGTGAGCACCGCCGACGCGCCGGCGCCGTATGTGGCGGTGCCCTACCTGTCCCGCATGGACCTGGCCTACGCGGCCGCTGACGCGGTCGTGTGCCGCTCCGGTGCCATGACCGTGGCCGAGGTGTCGGCGGTCGGCCTACCGGCCTTCTACGTGCCGCTCCCGCACGGCAACGGCGAACAGGAATTCAACGCCAGACCGGTGGTGGCCCAAGGTGGTGGCACAATTGTGGCCGACGCCGAGCTGACCCCGAAATATGTGATCGATGAGGTGATTCCGCTGCTGCTCGACCCCGCCGCACTCGCGCACATGAGCCGCGCCGCCGCAGGCGCAGGCCATCGCGACGCTGCCGACACGGTGGCCAGGATCGTCACCGAGGTCGCCCGATGAGCGAGCCCGAGCGCGCTGGTTCGATCGCAGGCGATGCCGCCCTGCCGCCCGAGCTCGAGCGTGTGCACATGGTCGGCATCGGCGGTGCGGGCATGTCCGGCATCGCGCGCATCCTGCTCTCGCGAGGTGGCAAGGTGTCCGGCTCCGATGCCCGCGAGAGCCGCGGCGTGCTGTCGCTGCGGGCCCGCGGCGCCGAGGTGCGCATCGGCCACGCCGCCGAGGCGCTCGACCTGCTGCCCGGCGGCCCGACCGTGGTCGTCACCACCTACGCCGCCATCCCGAAGACCAATCCCGAACTGGTCGAAGCACATCGGCGCAATATCCCCGTCCTGATGCGGCCCACGGTGCTCGCCTCGCTGATGCGCGGGCACAAGACCCTGCTGGTGTCGGGCACCCACGGCAAGACCTCGACCACCTCGATGCTGATCGTCACGCTGCAGCACTGCGGCGCCGATCCGTCGTTCGCGGTCGGCGGCGAGCTCAACGAGGCGGGCACCAACGCCCACCACGGCAGCGGTGACATCTTCGTCGCCGAGGCCGACGAGTCCGACGGCTCACTGCTGCAATACGACCCGGACGTCGCCGTGGTCACCAATATCGAATCCGACCACCTCGACTACTTCGGCACCGACGAGGCCTACATCCAGGTCTTCGACGACTTCGCCGACCGCCTCGCCCCCGGCGGCCTGCTGGTGGTGTGCCTCGACGATCCCGGTTCGCTCGCGCTGGCCCAGCGGGTCGCACCGCGCATGGCCGAACGCGGAATCGCGGTCCTCGGTTATGGATCGGGCGATCTCACCGACGCGCCGGTGACCGTCGGCGCGCGGATGCTCGACTGGCAACCGCGTGACGTCGGCGGCATCGTCGAATTCCAGCTCGACGGCGAAACCACCCCGCGAACGGTGCGCCTGTCGGTGCCCGGCAGGCACATGGCGCTCAACGCGCTGGCCGCGCTGCTGGCCGCCCGTGCCACCGGCGCCGATATCGATGAGATCGTGCAGGGCCTGGAAGGATTCGGCGGCGTGCATCGCCGGTTCCAGTTCACCGGCCGCGAAAACGGCGTGCGCGTGTTCGACGACTACGCCCACCATCCCACCGAGGTCAGGGCCGTGCTCGAGGCCGCCGCGCAGCTCGTCGCCCAGGAAGCGCGCGACGGCGCCCGCACCCGCCAGAGCCGGGTGATCGTGGTGTTCCAGCCGCACCTGTACAGCCGCACCGCCACTTTCGCCACCGAGTTCGGCACCGCGCTGAGCCTGGCCGACGAGGTGGTCGTGCTCGACGTCTACGGCGCCCGCGAGGACCCGCTGCCCGGCGTCAACGGCGCGCTGGTTGCCCAGTCGGTGACCAAACCCGTGCATTTCCAACCCGATATGTCGAAGGTGGGCAAGCAGGTCGCCGGGCTCGCACACGATGGCGACGTCGTGATCACCATGGGCGCGGGCGATGTCACCATGCTCGGCACCCAGATCCTCGACAGCCTGCGGGCCAGGCCGCAACAGGGCGGCCGGTGAGGTTGCCGATGCCCGCCGCGCGCGGGTGGCACGGCTACCGACTCTGGACGGTGGTCGCAGTGGTCGTGGTGAGCCTGCTGGTGGTGCTGGCCTGGTTCACCCCGGCGCTGTCGGTGCGCACCGTGCAGGTCGACGGTCTGTCCGCGGTGCCGGAGGCCGAGGTGCGCGGTCTGCTCGAAATTCCGGACGGCCGTTCGATGTTGCGCATCGACACCACCGCGATCGCCCAGCGCGTCGCCGCGATCCCGAAGGTGCGCTCGGTCCGGGTGCAACGTAAATTCCCCTCGACAGTGCTGGTCACCGTCGTGGAGCGAACACCGGTGGTGTACTTCGACGCACCGGACGGCGCGCACCTGATCGACGCGGAGAGTGTCGAATTCGCGATCGAGCCCGAACCGCCCATCGGCGTGCCGAAACTGCTCACCGAGGGCTCGTTCACCGGGCCCGCGGCGGCACGGGCCGCGGTGGACGTGCTGGTCACCCTGCCGCCCGCACTGTCGGTGCAGGTGGGTGAGGTTGTCGCACGGTCGATTTCGGACGTCTCACTGAGCCTGCGCGACGGACGGAAGGTAGTGTGGGGCGGCACGGGCGACGGCGAGCGCAAAGCCGCTGTCGTATTACCGCTTCTGACCCGTGAGGGGACCGTGTTCGACGTATCGAGTCCGAATCTGGTCACGGTAAAGTGAGCGAAACTACGGCGCGCCTGCGCCGGGATCGCAGTGGCTGCGAATAGCGTTCCGCAGCAGTCGGATACTTGACATAACGCCAACCCTATGGTTGAGGTTGAGGGTTTAAGATCGAAGGAAGGCGAGAGCCCATGACGCCCCCGCACAACTACCTTGCAGTGATCAAGGTCGTCGGTATCGGCGGCGGCGGCGTGAACGCCGTCAACCGAATGATCGAACAGGGACTCAAGGGAGTCGAGTTCATCGCGGTCAATACCGACGCCCAAGCCCTGCTGATGAGTGACGCCGACGTCAAACTCGACGTCGGACGCGAACTCACCCGAGGTCTCGGCGCCGGAGCTGATCCGGAAGTCGGCCGAAAAGCCGCCGAAGACCACAAGGACGAGATCGAAGAGGTGCTCAAGGGCGCCGACATGGTCTTCGTGACGGCGGGCGAGGGTGGTGGCACCGGAACCGGTGGCGCCCCCGTCGTCGCCAGCATCGCCCGCAAGTTGGGCGCCTTGACTATAGGGGTCGTCACCCGGCCGTTCTCCTTCGAAGGAAAACGGCGCGGGAACCAGGCCGAAGTGGGCATCAACCTGCTTCGCGAGTCGTGCGACACCCTCATCGTCATTCCCAACGACCGGCTGCTGCAGCTCGGCGACGCGGCGGTGAGTCTCATGGACGCCTTCCGCTCCGCGGACGAGGTGCTGCTCAACGGTGTTCAGGGCATCACCGACCTGATCACCACCCCGGGTCTGATCAACGTCGACTTCGCCGACGTCAAGTCCGTGATGTCGGGTGCCGGTTCGGCGCTGATGGGCATCGGTTCGGCGCGCGGTGAGGGCCGTTCGGTGAAAGCCGCGGAGACGGCGATCAATTCGCCGCTGCTCGAGGCCTCCATGGACGGCGCGCACGGCGTGCTGCTCTCGATCGCGGGCGGGTCCGATCTGGGTCTGTTCGAGATCAACGAGGCGGCCTCGCTGGTGCAGGAAGCCGCCCACATCGAAGCCAACATCATCTTCGGTACGGTCATCGACGATTCGCTCGGCGACGAGGTGCGGGTCACCGTCATCGCCGCCGGATTCGACGGTGGCGGCCCCTCGCGGCGCAGCCTCGAGAACACCGCGGCACCGACGAGCCGCACCGGGGCAGGCCCGATCGGCTCCGGCCGCGCGGGCGAGATCGGCCAGGGGCGCGCCCCCGAAGCACCGTCTCGGCCCACCGAGCCCGCCACGGCCGGGGTGTCCGGTGGCCGGGCTCCCGCGCCGAACTACCGCGACACCGAGCGGTACCGGGAGTCGGAGCGTCAGCGGGTCACCGAGCGGGCGATGAACGAGGTCAACAACTCGGTGCCGCGTGACGACGGCGACGATGACGACGACATCGAGGTCCCGATCTTCATGCGCCGCTAGCGCTGGACACACGAAAGCGCCCGAACTCTGGTCGAGTTCGGGCGCTTTCGCGTTGTGCGGGCGATCAGCCCTTCGCGCTACCGAGGCAGTAGGTGATCTTCGGATCGTTGACCACCAGGACCGAGTCGGCGTCCTCACCACACAGCTGCTCGTCGACCTGGCCGTCGACCCGGCTGACGACCTTGAAGCTGGCGTCGGTGGCGGTGCACGGCACGAACTTGTAGCCGGTCATCATGCCCTCGTTGTAGCAGCTGCCCTCCTTGAAATTGGGGGCCAGACAGAGGAAGGCGAGCGTGCCGCCGCTGCCGTAGGTCTCCTCGTAGGAGGTGTAGTCCTCGTGGCAGTCGACCTTCTGCTCGTGGACCTGGACCACCTGGTAGACGGCGTTCTCGGCCGAGCAGGGGACCGGCTCGGTCTTGGAGTCGATCATCGACGCCGAGATCACGTTGATGCAGTCACCGACCTTCGCGCGAGCGGTATCGGACTTGCTCGCGTCCTTGGCCGCGTCGGCGACCTTGTCCACGGCCGAGCAGCCGGCGGTACCGAGTGCCGTAACCGCGAGCAGTGCGAGCGAGAAGCGGGAAACCACGCTCTTGCCGGTGAACATCATGCGAACCTTCTTTCTGCGCAACCGCACCGCGGACCCTTCAGCGGTGTCGGCCCCGACCACCCAACCCGAACCCGTCCCGGCGAGCATCCGGGAAACCACGGTATTCGCGCGTCGGCGGCGCCCGTTAAGCTCTGATCCGGCCGTGTTCGGCCGATCTCGCCAGTGAAGGACGCCAGTGCCATGTTCGAACGCGCATTCGTCGGACGCGCCGCCGAACTGGCCGCGCTGACCACGACGTTCGCAGCCCCCGACGCGCCCTGGTTGCTGCTGGTCGACGGACCGGCCGGAATCGGCAAGTCCCGCTTGATCGCCGAGTTCGCGGGCGCGGCACGCTGTCGGGTGCTGATGGTGACCGGCGCCGAAGACGCTCGCGCCCAGCCGGGCTACCTCGCCGCCGACATCGTCGAGCAGTTGGCCGACAGCACGGCCGACGACGCCGCCGCATCGACAGCGGACCGATCGGCGGAGCCGGGCCAACGGAATTGTGCCGAGGGCGCGGGCTCCTCGGCGGACATGATCGCGTCGGGAGCGATCGGCGACACCGGGGTCACGGCGATGCGGCGCGCGCTCGGCGCGGTCGAGACCCTGCTCGTCGTCGACGATCTCCAGTGGGTCGACCCGGAGTCGTTGCGACTGCTGACCTTCCTGATCCGGAACCCACCCGCACGCGGGTTCCGGCTGCTGCTCGCCTTCCGCACGGGGACCTGTCCGCCGTCGATCGCGCGGCTGACCCGCGCGCCCCAGGTACGAACCGTGCGGATGCGGGTGCCCCCGTTCACCGAAGCCGATGTCGACCAGTTGTTGCCCGCCGAAAACCAGCGCAGGCGAGCCAGATTGTTCAGTGCCTCCCAGGGCAATCCCCTGTACCTGACGCTGCTCGCCGACCTCCCCAACCGCGAATTGGACCGGGCGATGCGCGGTGACGACCCCGCGTACAACGACGCGGTGGCGGCGGACCGCGCGGTGCCCGGTGGCGGCTCCGTGACATACGACGTGGTTGCGGCGGATCGCGTGTTGGCCGGTGCTGGCCCCGTGACGAACGACGTGGTTGCGGTGGACCGCCTTTTGCGGGGTGATGGCGCCGTGATGGACGACATGGCGGCGGCGGACCGTCTATTGCGGGGTGATGGCCCCGTGATGGAGGACGTGGTGGCGGCAGACCGCCTGTTGACGGGTGCTGGCCCCGTGGCGGACGAGGGGGTGGCAGCGGGTCGCACGTTGCCCGGTGGCGGCTCCGTGACATACGAAGTGTTTGCGGCGGACCGCGCGTTGTCCGATGACGGCCCCGCGTCGAACGACTATGCGGCGCTGGACCGGACGATTCGCGCCGAGTTGGCTCAGCTCCCGGTGACCGCGCGGCTGGTCGCGCAGGCCCTCGCGGTATGTGGTGTCCCTGTCGACTTCGAATTGCTGTGCGCGACGGCAGATCTCGATGCCGGTTCGGCGGTAGAAGCGGTGGACGGACTGGTCGAGCGCGGGGTCGTCGATGTGTTCGACGGCGCCGTGACTTTCGCCCACCCGCTGATCCGAACCGCCGCCTACCGCCTGGCCGGGCACGGCTGGCGAGCCATGGCACACCGGCGCGCCGCCATCACCCTGCGCGCCCGCGACGCGCCGATGCCCGCGCGCGCCCGGCATCTCGAGCACGCACTGCTCGGCGCCGACGAGATCGCGGCCGCGGAGCTTCGAGTGGCCGCGGAGCAGGTGCTCGCCGACGCGCCCGCGGCCAGCGCGCGCTGGTTCACGGCCGCCGCGCGCATCTCCCGACCGGTCGCCGACCCACTGGCTGACGCGTTGTCGCTCGGCCGCGCGCAACTGCTGTCCGGCGCGGCCGCGGCAGCGGGGGAGACGCTCCGGCCGGCCGCCGCCACTGCGGGTCCGCACCAACTGGAAGCACTCCTGCTGTCGGCTCGATGCGCGCGCATGCTCGGCCGCGTCGACCGCGCGCGAACACTCCTCGCAGTGGGCGCCGACCTGCCCCGCCGCCCCGGCGACGGCCCGGTGCAACTGGAACTCGCGATCCTGGAAATGCAGGACCATCGCGATGTCGAAGGCCGCGCTCGCCTGTCCGCCCTGTTCGACTCCGACGCCGTCGACGACCCAGCCATCCGCGCCGCCGCACTGGCACTGCGCTGCCTCGGCCTGCTCGCCGACGCGCGCATCACCGACGCCGCCCACCTCTTCGACCCCTGCGACCATGCCTTCGGCCGCCTCTGCGACACCGACCTGCGCGAAATAGTCCACGCCGCACCGGCTTTCGGCTGGTGCGCCTACTTCCTCGACCGCGACGCGCAGGGCCTCGACCACCTCGACCGCGCGATCGCCGTAGCCCGTCGCTTCGGCCGCACCTACGCCCTCGCCGAACTCCACACCGTCCGCGCGTACTCCCTGGCGAAACTCGGTCGCCTGCACGACGCCATCGCCGCCGCCGACGAAGCCACCGACGCCGCCACCACCTTCCACTACCCCGACCTGCTCTCCTTCGCAGGCGCCCTGAAACTGCGCACCCTCCAACTCACCGCCCCGCCCGCAGCGGTCGCCGCCCAGTGGCTCACCGTCGCCGCCCTCCCACGCCCCATCATGCGCTGGTGGCGACAGGTCGTGGAAACAGCCCTCGCCGACACCGCCGGAACCCTCCCCACCTCGTCACCACTCGCCCCCCACTCGCCACCGTTCGACAACCGCCCCGGCCCCCTCTACCCGACCCATCTCGCCCGAGCCGCACACGCCGCCATCATCACCGGCGACTTCTCCACGGCTGACATCTTGATCACCCGAGCCGAGGCCGCCGCGGCAACAGGCGCTGTCCACGACGTTCGCGCCGACGATGCCCGTGTTGAGGTCGCTGCGGCGGCGGGCGCTGTCCACGACGTTCGCGCCGACGACGTGCGCGCCGACGACCCCCGCGAGATATCGGCCCAGCTCGGTGCCGCGACCATCGACGCACAGTTGTCGCCGACATCCGACAACCGCGCGAGCGGCAGCGTCGAGCAGTTCGCCGCCGCCTCCCTCGTGACCGGCGACCGGGTCGCCCCCGACGATTCGCAGGTCGACGTACCGCTGAATCGGTCGATCCACGGTCTCGGCAGCCAGGTCGGAGTGGCAGCACTAGCCCGCGCCGTCTACGCGGCGGCCATCGGCGACACCACCGGGGCTACGGCGGCCGCCGAGGTGGCGATCGCGGCGTTCGCGCGGGCCGGGATGGTGGTGAACGGTGCGCAGGCCGAGTTGTTCGCCGGTGTCGTCGCGGGCAGGCGCGGCGATTTCGGCGCCGCGACCAGCCGATTCGCTTGCGCGCGTGTGGTTTTCCTCGCGACCGGGGCCACCCGCCTGCTCGACGAGGTGACCGTCGAACAACGCCGACTCGCGGGCCTCCAGCGCGTCGGCACGCCGACCGCCCTGACCAGGCGCGAGCGCGAGGTCGCCGAGTTGGCCGCCCACGGCCACACGAACAAGGCCATCGCCGAGCACCTCTACCTCAGCCCCCGCACCGTCGAGGACCACCTGAGCCGAGTGCTCCGCAAGCTGGGACTGACCGGTCGCGCGGGCATCAGCCGCAAGCTCGGCGAACTCGACGCCGCGCGATCCATGGTGTGAGCGTCGGACGGATCGGGTCGCCGTCGTCGAATCCAGCGGCCTGCCCGGCTCGAACGCATCACCCGCGCATCGGCTTGACCGATGTCACTGTGCGCGGTGACCGGACGACCTCGTGACCGCACTACCCTCGAACCATGACTTCCGCACCTCCTACCGTGACCGTTCGCCGGGTGACCACCACCCGCGCCGGTGGCTTCTCCGCCGCGCCCTACGACTCGTTCAACCTGGGTGACCACGTCGGAGACGATCCGGAAGCGGTGCGCCGCAACAGGATCCGGCTGGCCGAGGGCATCGGCCTCGCCCCGGACCGCCTCGTGTGGATGGAGCAGGTGCACGGGCGCACCGTCGAGATCGTCGACGGGCCGCGCGCCGAACCGGTGCCGGTGACCGACGCACTGGTCACGACCGTGCCTGGCCTGGCCCTGGTTGTGCTCACCGCAGACTGTGTGCCGGTCCTGCTCTCCGACGACGAGGCGGGCGTGATCGCCGCCGTCCACGCGGGTCGCATCGGCGCCCGCATCGGCATCGTGCCCCGCGTACTGGAGGCGATGGTCTCGGTCGGCGCTCGCGTGGATCGCATCGGCGCCTTCCTCGGCCCCGCGGCCTCGGGTCGCCAGTACGAAGTCCCCGCCTCGATGCGCGCCGACGTGGAAGCCCACCTGCCCGGCAGCGCGACCACCACCGTCCGCAAGACCCCCGGCCTCGACCTGCGCGCGGGCATCCGTCGCCAGCTCACCGAAGCGGGCGTCGCAGGCATCGCCGTGGACCCCCGCTGCACCATCGAGGACAAAACCCTGTTCAGCCACCGTCGCGGCGCCCCCACCGGCCGCATCGCCGGCGTGATCTGGATGGAGCCGACCGCATGAGCCGCCGCGCCATCGCAGGCCACATGACCGTGCTCGCTTCGGTGCGGGAGGCCCACCACATCGGCATGACGGTGGCCGGTGCCGCCCGCAGCGCACTCGGAGGCGCCGCATGAGCACGCCGGACCCGGCACGCACCACCGAACTCTCCGCCCGCCTCGACGGCCTGCTCGCCCGCATCGACGCCGCGGTCGAATCCGCAGGCCGCCAACAGGGTTCGGTCCAGCTCCTGCCGGTGACGAAGTTCTTCCCCGCCTCCGACGTCGCCATCCTGCATGCTCTCGGCCGACGCGAATTCGGTGAGTCCAGGGAGCAGGAAGCGTCCGCGAAGGTCGACGAACTCGCCTACGACGATGTCGAGTGGCACATGATCGGCCGCTTGCAACGCAACAAGGCGCGCGCGGTGGCCCGCTGGGCGCACACCGTGCACTCGGTCGACAGCGAACGTCTGGCAAACGCCCTGGACAGAGCCGCGCAGGACGCACTGGCAGCCGGCGAGCGTATCGCGCCGCTGCGGGTACTGCTGCAGGTGAGCTTGGATACCGACCCCGGACGCGGGGGTGTCGCGCCCGCCGATCTGCTCGCCCTGGCCGACCTGGTAGCGAAGGCGCCCGGACTGCATCTGGCCGGTCTGATGGCGATTCCGCCCCTTGACAGCCCCGCGGATGTGTCGTTTGCGAATCTTGCGAAGTTACACACTTCGCTACTCGCGCAACACGCCGAAGCCACCGAACTTTCTGCAGGTATGTCGGGTGATTTGGAGATTGCGGTCGAACACGGTTCGACGTGTGTGCGTGTCGGAACCGCCTTGATGGGCGCCCGACCGATAACCTCGGCGTAGCAAAGAAACCTCATCAGTCACATTCGACACATACGATTGGGCCGAAGAGGCGCTGCGCAAGAACTTCAACACCCGGCCGCCACCGGGGCCGAAGGAAGGTCGACCAGATGAGTACCCTGCATAAGTTCAAGGCGTACTTCGGCATGGTTCCGCTCGATGAGTACGAAGACGACTACGTCGACGATCATGCCCCTCGCGGCGCCGAGGAGCGCGCGGACCGTGTCCGCCCGCGCAGCTACGACCGTTATGCCGAAGACCGTTACGGCGCAGACCGTTTCGCCGACGATGTCGACGACTTCCCGCAGCCGGCCTACAAGTCGGCCTACCAGGCGCGTCGCGACGACTATGTCGCCGACACCTACGCCGACGATCGCTATGAGACGCCGCGTCGCCCCACCAGGATCGAAACGGCGCCGTCGTCGGGCCGGTCCTTCCGGGCAGGCGGTGTCGCACCAGGTATGCGTGGCTCCACTCGTGGTGCGCTCGCGGTCGATCCCGATGCCGAGGAGCGCAGGATGGAGGAGCGCTTGCGCCCCGAGCCCGCGCCCGCGCGGCGTCCAGGGATCTTCGAGGACGGAGGTCCCTTGTCCAAGATCACCACGCTGCGTCCGCGCGACTACAGCGAGGCCAGGATCATCGGTGAGCGTTTCCGCGAAGGGAATCCGGTCATCATGGACCTGGTCGACCTGAGCAACGCCGATGCGAAAAGGCTGGTCGATTTCGCGGCCGGACTCGCGTTTGCGCTGCGTGGTTCGTTCGACAAGGTGGCGACGAAGGTGTTCCTGCTCTCACCCGCCGACGTCGACGTATCAGCCGAAGAACGCCGCCGGATCGCCGAAAACGGCTTCTACAACCAGAAATAGCGACCGCATACCGACTGCCGAGATGGCCGCCCGCGCACCGCGCGGCGCGGCCATTTTGCACGCCGCCGGTTTTACGGCAGAGTTGTCGGCGTGGCCCTGTTCGCGGTTCTGTACTTCGTGCTGTACGTATTCTGGCTGTTGCTCATCAGTCGGGTGATCGTCGAGCTCATTCGCAGTTTCGCCCGCGACTGGCGTCCGTCCGGTGTCGTGGCGATCGTCCTCGAGTCGGTCTTCACAGTGACAGACCCGCCGGTGAAACTCCTGAGGCGGTTGATACCTCCTGTGAAACTTGGGCAGGTCAGTCTTGATCTTTCGATAATGGTCCTGATCATCCTGGTCATCGTTCTGATGAATATCGTGGGTACGCTCGCTTAGACCGTGACCTCCGTGTGACACAATGAATCGAGAAGACCGCTTGCTAGTTCTCCAAAAGACGCGTGAAGGGATCCTTCGATGCCGCTGACTCCTGCCGATGTGCACAACGTCGCGTTCAGCAAACCGCCGATCGGTAAGCGCGGCTACAACGAGGACGAGGTCGATGCTTTCCTGGATCTCGTCGAACAGGAGCTTTCGCGCCTGATCGAGGAGAACGCCGACCTGCGTCAGCGGGTCGCCGAACTCGACACCGAGCTGGCCGACGCCAAGAAGAACCGCGGGCCCGCCCCGGTCAACGCCGCGAAGGCGCCTGTGCAGCAGGCTCCGCCGCCCGCCCCAGAACCTGTTCCGCAGCCGGTTCCGGTCGCGCCGCCCGCTCCGATGCCCGTCGCGGCGCCGGTGCAGAACAGCGGCCCGGACGCGAACATGCAGGCCGCGAAGGTGCTCACCCTGGCGCAGGAGATGGCCGACCGCCTCACCACCGACGCCAAGACCGAGTCCGAGGGCCTGCTGTCGAACGCGCGGGCAAACTCCGAGCGACTGGTCGGCGACGCCCGCACCCGCTCGGAAGCGATGATCGCCGACGCGCGTCAGAAGTCCGACGCGATGCTGGCCGACGCGCAGAACCGCTCCGACACCCAGATCCGGCAGGCCAAGGACAAGGCAGAGGCGCTCACCGCCGACGCCGAGCGTCAGCACGCCGAGATCATGGCCACGATTACCCAGCAGCGCACAGTGCTGGAAAGCCGCATCGAGCAGCTCAAGACCTTCGAGCGCGAGTACCGCGTGCGCCTGAAGTCCTACCTGGAATCGCAGCTGGAAGAGCTCGAGAACCGTGGGTCGGCTGTGCCGGTCGACGGCGGCGAGTTCGCGGGCGAAACCAACGGTTCGGCCAACAGTCTGGCTCCCGCTTCCTTCGCCAAGGGCGGCAAGTAAACTGGTTTCCGGGTCGCGCGACGCAGCGCGTCGCGTGATTCGGGAACGCCCAGTTTTCGTCGGGCTGCTCGGTTGGCTTGGGAGTCACCATGCTCGTCTTGACGCTTGTTCTTGCAGCGATCGGTTTCGGACTGTTGGTCGCAGCCCTGGCCACCGGTTCGGTGGTCTGGGCGTGGGGATGCATTCTGATCTGTGTGGTCGGTGCCGCGAGTTTGCTCGTGAGCGCACTGGCCACGCGAAAACCCGAAAGCGAAGCGGCCCCACCCGGCCGACACGCCCGGCGGAACTGAACGGGCGCGAAATATCGGCTGGACGCGCCCGGTTAGAATTGCAGTACACATGACGTTGATCCGGCTATCACCGGGGAGTCTTCGGAAGAACAGCGTTCGCGCTCAGTAGAACCGAACGGGTGAGCCCGTCACAGCTCACACAACGAGAGGCTCGGTCTGTTCCCTCGGGAAAAGGCCAGGCAAACGGGGTGGTACCGCGGTACGGCGCACCGGCGCCGACATCGTCCCCGTGCCCACATTCCGCGCTCACAGCGCGGCGGCACGAGGAGCAATCCGCGATGGCGGACGAGACAACTACCGGTAGCGCATACCCCCGGGTCGACTTCGGCGCGGCCGCGGGCGCGTCCTTCCCGGAGCTCGAAACCCAGGTGCTCGACTACTGGGCCCGCGACGACACCTTCCGCGCCAGCATCGCCAACCGCGACAGCGACGAGGAGTTCGTCTTCTACGACGGCCCCCCGTTCGCCAACGGTCTGCCGCACTACGGCCACCTGTTGACCGGCTACGTCAAGGACCTGATCCCGCGCTTCCAGACCATGCGCGGCAAGAAGGTCGACCGCCGTTTCGGCTGGGACACCCACGGCCTGCCCGCCGAGATCGAGGCCGAGAAGCAGCTCGGCATCACCGACAAGGCCCAGATCGAGCAGATGGGGCTGGCCGAGTTCAACGCCGCCTGTAAGTCCTCGGTGCTGCGCTACACCAACGAGTGGCGCGAGTACGTCACCCGGCAGGCCCGCTGGGTCGACTTCGACAACGACTACAAGACCCTGGACCTGGACTTCATGGAGTCGGTCATGTGGGCCTTCAAGTCGCTGCACGACAAGGGCCTGATCTACCAGGGCTTCCGCGTGCTGCCCTACAGCTGGTACGAGCAGACGCCGCTGTCGAACCAGGAGACCCGCCTCGACGACGCGTACAAGATGCGTCAGGACCCCGCGGTCACCGTCGACATGCAGTTGACCGTCGCGGCCGAGCACCCCCTCGCGGCCCTGGACGGCGCGAACGCGCTGATCTGGACCACCACCCCGTGGACCCTGCCGTCCAACCTCGCGATCGCGGTGCACCCCGACGTGCGCTACGTGCACGTGCGCGGCGCCGACGACAAGCGCTACCTGCTTGCCGCGGAACGTCTTTCGCACTACAGCCGCGAACTGGGCGACGAGCCCGAGGTGCTCGGCGAGTACGACGGCGCGGCCCTGGCCGACCTGTCCTACGCCCCGCCGTTCGACTTCTTCGTCGGCCACCCCAACGCGCACCGCGTGCTCACCGCCGACTACGTCACCACCGACTCCGGCACCGGAATCGTCCACCTCGCACCGGCTTTCGGTGAAGAGGACATGGACGTGGCCACCGCCAACGGCATCGACATCGTCCAGCCGCTCGACCCGGCGGGCAAGTTCACCTCGATGGTGCCGCCGTACGAGGGCCTGATGGTGTTCGACGCCAACCCGGTGATCATCAAGGATCTCAAGGCCGCCGGAAAGCTGTTGCGGCACGAGACGATCGAGCACTCCTACCCGCACAGCTGGCGTTCGGGCCAGCCGCTGATCTACATGGCCGTGCCGTCGTGGTTCGTCGCGGTCACCAAGTTCCGTGACCGGATGGTCGAACTCAACCAGCAGATCAGCTGGGTGCCCGAGCACATCCGCGACGGCCAGTTCGGCAAGTGGCTCGAAGGCGCGCGCGACTGGAACATCAGCCGAAACCGCTACTGGGGCAGCCCGATCCCCGCCTGGGTGTCGGACAACCCGGCCTACCCGCGCGTGGACGTGTACGGCTCGCTCGACGAACTCGAAGCCGACTTCGGCGTGCGCCCCACCGACCTGCACCGCCCGCACATCGACAACCTCACCCGGCCCAATCCCGACGACCCGACCGGGCAGTCGACCATGCGCCGGGTGCCCGAGGTCCTGGACTGCTGGTTCGAGTCGGGCTCGATGCCCTATGCCCAGGTGCACTACCCGTTCGAGAACAAGGAGTGGTTCGACAGCCACTTCCCCGGCGATTTCATCGTCGAATACAACGGGCAGACCCGCGGCTGGTTCTACACGCTGCACGTGCTCTCGACCGCGCTGTTCGATTCCCCGGCGTTCAAAACCGTTGCCGCGCACGGCATCGTGCTCGGTGAAGACGGCCTGAAGATGTCGAAGTCGAAGGGCAACTACCCCGACGTCAACGAGGTCTTCGACCGCGACGGCTCCGACGCCATGCGCTGGTTCCTGATGAGCTCGCCCATCCTGCGCGGCGGCAACCTCATCGTCACCGAGCGCGGCATCCGCGAAGGCGTGAGCCATGCCATGCGCCCGCTGTGGAACGCGTGGACGTTCCTGCAGCTCTACGCCTCGAAGCCGGGTGTGTGGCGTACGGATTCGCCGAATGTGCTCGACCGGTACATCCTGGCCAAGCTCGCGGTCACCCGCGACGTGGTCACCGAGGCCTTGGAGACCTACGACATCGCCGGTGCCGCCGACGAGCTGCGTGGTTTCGCCGACGCGCTCACCAATTGGTATGTGCGCCGGTCGCGTTCGCGCTTCTGGTCCGAGGACCGCGACGCGGTCGACACCCTGCACACGGTCCTCGAGGTGGTCACCCGCCTGGCCGCACCGCTGCTGCCGCTGATCACCGAGGTCATCTGGCGTGGCCTGACCGGCGAACGGTCGGTGCACCTCACCGACTGGCCGACCGAGACCGAGCTGCCGCACGACCCCGAACTGGTCGCCGCGATGGACGAGGTGCGGGTGGTCTGCTCCACCGTGCTGAGTCTGCGCAAGGCCCAGAACCTGCGGGTGCGCCTGCCGCTGGCCGAGGTCACCATCGCCGCGGCTGACGCCGAACGGTTGGCTCCGTTCACCGAGCTGATCGCCGACGAGGTCAACGTCAAGAAGGTCGACCTGACCACCGACGTGTCCGCGCACGGCCGCTTCGAACTGGTCGTCAACGCGCGTGCCGCCGGTCCGCGCATCGGCAAGCAGGTCCAGACGGTGATCAAGGCCGTCAAGGCGGGGGAGTGGAGCGTGTCCGCCGACGGAGTCGTGTCCGCCGCCGGGATCACCCTGCTGCCCGAGGAGTACACCCAGCGCCTGGTGGCCGCCGAACCCGAGTCCACCGCCGCCCTGCCCGGCAATGCCGGCTTGGTGGTGCTGAACTCGGTGGTGACCGAGGAACTGGAGGCCGAGGGCTGGGCCCGCGACCTCATCCGCGACCTGCAGGAGACCCGCAAGTCGCAGGGCCTCGAGGTGTCCGACCGGATCAGCGTGGTCCTCGACGTTCCCGCCGAGCGGGCGGAGTGGGCGGCGACCCACCGCGACCTGATCGCCGGGGAAATCCTCGCTACCGCACTGACTTTCGGTGACGCCGGTGCCGACGCTGCCGAGATCACCGGCGGCGTCAAGGTTTCGGTCGCCAAAGTCTAGGACTCGCGACAGCGAAAGGGCGGGACCAACTGGTCCCGCCCTTTTCGCGTGAATTCTGTTACTCCACAACAAGTTCCACCGGGATATTGCCCCGGGTGGCATTGGAGTATGGGCACACCTGGTGGGTGGTCTCGATGAGCTGCTGCCCCTGCTCGTTGTGTAGGTGCTCGGGCAGCTCCACCCGCAGCACCACCGAGAGCCCGAACCGGCCGCCTTCGAGGGGATTCAAACCGACCTCGGCAGTCACCGACGCATCGTCGGCATCGACCTTCATCCGCTTGGCGACCAGCTGCAGCGCACTGGCGAAACAGGCCGAATACCCCGCCGCGAAAAGCTGCTCCGGGTTGGTGCCCGCGCCGTCGCCGCCCATCGCCTTGGGGCGGGCGAGCGTCAGATCGAGCACGCCGTCATCGGTGTACGAACGGCCGTCGCGGCCGACCGAGGTGGCGATCGCGGTGTAGATGGGAGCCATGGGTGTCCTCCTAGACAGACTTGTCTGTTCACTTGCGATCGAGAGTAGACAGACCTGTCTGCTACTGTCAAGGAGTGAGCGCAGCCCGTGTCCGTCTACTCGAAACCGCCACCCGATTGTTCTATGCCGAGGGAGTGCACACGGTCGGCATCGACCGGATCATCGCCGAGGCCGGTATCGCGAAGGCCACGTTCTATCGACACTTCAAAACCAAGGAAGACCTGGTCGTCGCCTATTTGGAGCGTGAATACGGGCGCCAGCGCGAGGCGCTGGAATCGGTCGAGGCGCACGGCTTCGACGGCATCGTCACCATCTTCGGCACGCTCCGCGACATCAGCTGCGGCCCCGGTTTCCGCGGCTGCCCCTTTCTCAATGCCGCCGTCGAATTCCCCGACCCGACCCATCCGGTCCGCCGCGTCGTCGACGACTACCGCACCTGGTTCCGCGAGCTGATGGCCGAACGTCTCCGCGCGGGCGGCCATCGGGCGCCCGACGAAGCCGCCCGTGTCCTGCTCATGACCCGCGACGGCGTCACCATCAGCGGCGGCGTCGGTGACAGCGAGACAGTCCGCGCGGGCATCGCGGCGGCGATGAACCAGATCGCCTGATCGCGGGCACGTTGCTCGCAGCGGGAAACCCTTGCGCAGCAGCGGTTTCCGGGGCATTCGCGCAGCGGCCGATGAATTCTCGCCGTTGGGCGCGTCAGAACGTGCATGACGACGCACACACTCGAACTCCCCGACGCAACGCTCACCTACGACGTCCACGGGCCACTCCCGACCGCCGATGGGCGCCCGCCGCTGGTCATGATCGGTCTGCCGATGGACGCGAGCGGCTTCACCGCGCTCGCCGCGCATTTTCCCGATCGCACGGTCGTCACCTACGACCCGCGCGGCCTCGGGCGCAGCGTCCGCGCCGACGGTGAGGTCGACAATGTCCCCGCCGTCCACGCCGGCGACGTGCACGCCATCATCGAGGCCATCGGCGCCGGTCCGGTCGAGATGTTCGCCAGCAGCGGCGGGGCGCTCGTCGCGCTGGCGCTCGTCACCGCGCATCCCGCCGACGTGTCCACGCTGGTAGCGCACGAACCGCCGCTGCTGACGGCACTCCCCGATGCCGCGGCGGCCGACCGCGCCGCGTCCGGATATCGCGACGCCTACGCGGCGAAAGGGTTCGGTGCGGGCATGGCGACGTTCATCGCGATGACCTCCTGGCAGGGCGAATTCACCGAGGAGTACTTCGACGCGCCCGCCGCGGACCCCGCGCTGTTCGGCCTGCCGGTCTCCGACGACGGCGTCCGTGACGACCCGCTGCTGTCGCAGCGTTCCCGACCGGTTCTCGGCTACCGCGCCGACATCGCGGCGCTGACCGCCGCACCGACCCGGATCGTGCTCGGCTACGGCGAGGAGTCGAAAGGCACAGTCACCGAACGCACCTCGTCGGCACTCGCCGACCAGCTCGGCCACCAGCCGGTGCTGTTCCCCAGCCACCACGGTGGCTTCACCGGTCCTGAGTCCGGCTACCCGGGCCAGCCGGAGGCTTTCGCCCGCACCCTCCACGGCGTCCTCGACCGGATCAACTGATCTTGTCCGGACCCCTCACCGGCGAAGAGTCGCGACGAATCGAAAATGATGCTGGAAAGTTGCTGAACTTTGTGACATCGGCGACCGTATCCGGCACAATCGTGATGTTACTGCTGATGCGCATGGAACCGCTGAGGTGACAGTAACTGCTCGTGACGATTGTCCTGTGGAAACGGTGCCGCGCCGACGGTAGTGATACCTCGGCGCGCCACCGGATCAGTGGGTGGTCCATTCGTGAATCAGGCGATGCCGCCCGATAGCCGACCAGCCGGAAGCCTTGCTACCGGCCGTGAGGAAGGGCGCGCACTTGAAGCGAAAAGTTCTGCGACGATTAGCCTTCGGATTCGTCGCCACCATCGCCACCACTCTTTTGATGGCAGGCCCCGCGTGGTCACAACCCGGTAGCTCGTCGGGTTCGGGCGAATCGGGTTCGTCATCGGGCAGCTCCAGCGGCTCCGGCATGATCCCGTTCCCGAGCGCCACCGGCATCGGCGCGCTCACTGCGGCCATGACCCAGATCGGCAAACCCTACGAGTGGGGCGCCAACGGCCCACACGCCTGGGACTGCTCCGCCCTGGTCCAGTGGGCGTTCCGCCAGGTCGGCGTCACCCTCCCACGCACCACCTGGGAGCAGGCGAAAGTCGGCCTCCCGGTCACCTTCGGCGGTCTGGCCCCCGGCGACGTCGTCATCCTCAACGGCGACGGCTCCCACGTCGGCATCTACGCAGGTGGAGGCCAACTCCTGGACGCCCACGACTGGGGCGTGCCGGTCGGCCTACATCCTCTACGCGAATTCGACATCTTCGCGATCAGAAGGTTCTGAATTCTTGGCGGCTGGCCCCGCAATCGCGGCCCTTCGGGCCCCGATTCTTCCCTCCCGGCGGGCACTCCTTCGTCGCAGGAGTGATGGTCAGCTCTAACCCGGGACCCTCTGGTCAGTCCAGAATCGGGCGGGCCGCGAGAAAGACCTCAGTCCACCAGCGCGCGCAGTAGCGGCCCGTATTCGGGGTGGGCCAGGGCCGAGGCGAACTGGGCCACCAGGTAGTCGGCCGGGTTGCCGGTGTCGTACCAGCGACCCTGGATGACCTGGCCGTACACCGCATGCTCGGCGGCGTAGTTGTTGATCGCGTCGGTCAGGTACACCTCGCCGGTCTGGTGGGTGTACCAGTTCTCGGTCTGGGTGCGCAGCTCGTCGATGATGCCCGGCGTCACCACATACCCACCGATCGCCGCGAAGGCCGACGGCGCGTCTTCTGGCTTGGGCTTCTCCATCAGACCGGAGATGCGCAGCAGCCCGTCGTCGAGGTCCTCGCGGACCACCGGCACGCCGTAGCGCTGCGATTCACCCGGCGACATCGGCAGCAGCGCCAGCACCGGGCACCCGGTCGATTCGTAGGCGGTGATCAGCTGCTGGGCGCGCGGTACCTCGGCGACGAACACATCGTCGGGCCACAGCACCAGCATCGGTTCGTCGCCCAGATGCCGGGCGGCGTTGAGCACCGGCGTGCCGTTGCCGTACGGGCCGTGCTGGTCGAGGTAGGTGATGTGGCCCTCGCGGGAGAGCTCACCGACCTCCTCGACGGCGTCGGCGTAGGCGGACTTGCCGTCGGCGCGAAGCTGGGCGACGAGCGCCGGATTCGGCCGGAAGTGATCCTGGATCAGCGACTTGCCGCTGCTCACGACGATGGTGATGTCGGTGATCCCGGATGCCACCAACTCACGCACCGTGTGCTCGATGACCGGTTTGTCGCCGACCGGCAGCATCTCCTTCGGCGTCGCCTTGGTCAGCGGAAGCAGCCGGGAGCCGATTCCCGCCGCCGGAATGACAGCCTTGCGGATCTTCATCCCTCGATCATCACATATTTCGCTGTGTCATCGGTGTGCCACCGCTGGGAACGGGCTGTGCGGAGTTGTCGGTGGCCCGGCGTAGATTGCGCGTCGTGAGCACCCACAACCCGGCCGCCGGTGCCCCGGCCAGGCCCGATGCGGCGGTTACCGCCCGTCGCTGGGTGCTGCACATCGATATGGACGCCTTCTTCGCCTCGGCCGAGCAGTTGACAAGGCCCACGCTGCGTGGCCGCCCGGTCCTCGTCGGCGGGGCTACTCAGCGCGGTGTGGTCGCGGGGGCCAGTTACGAGGCTCGGGTCTACGGCGCGCGCTCGGCGATGCCGATGCATCAGGCCCGGCGCCTGATCGGTGTGTCGGCCGTGGTCGTGCCGCCGCGTGGCGCGCTGTACTCGGTGCTGAGCGGGAAGGTGTTCGACGCGTTGCGCAGCTGTGTTCCGGTGCTCGAAACGCTGTCGTTCGATGAAGCCTTCGCCGAGCCTGCCGAACTGGTCGGCGCGAGTGTCGCCGAGGTCGAGGACTACTGCGCGATGCTGCGCGCTCTCGTTCTGACCCAGACCGGCCTCACCGCCTCCGTCGGCGCGGCCACCGGCAAACAGCTCGCCAAGATCGGCTCCGGCCTCGCCAAACCCGATGGGATGCGGGTCATTTCGCCCGCGGAACAGGGCGAGCTGCTCGCCGCGCTGCCGGTGCGCAAACTGTGGGGGATCGGCCCGGTCGCCGAATCCAGGCTGCGCAGCCTCGGCATCGAGACGGTCGGCGCGTTCGCCGCACTGCCGGAATCGGAGGCCGCCTCGATCCTCGGCGGCAGCATGGGCGCCGCACTGCACCGGCTGGCGCGCGGGATCGATGACCGACCCGTCACCGAACGCGCTGAGGCCAAACAGATCAGCGCCGAGAACACCTACGAGCGCGACATCGTCACCATGGCCGAATTACGTGCCGCCGTCACCGCGATGGCAGCGTCGGCACACCGCAGACTCGAACGCGACGGCCGCGCGGCCCGCACCGTGGTCCTCAAACTCAAGAAGTCCGACATGGGCATCGTGACCAGGTCGTTCACCCTGCCCTACGCCACCGCTGACCTGACCACCCTCGCCGCGGCCGCACAGCGCTCCGCGATCGACCCCGCCGAGCTCGGCCCGATCCGCCTCGTCGGCGTCGGTTACGGCGGATTGTCTTTGGTGCGCCAGGAATCGCTGTTCCCCGAACTCGATCAGGCCGTGCCGGAGGATCTCGGAACCGTCACCGAACCACCACCGGAAGAACAGCCGAGTCTGCTTGCGGGACTGTGGTTTCCGGGAATGGATGTGAGTCATCCCGAATTCGGGCACGGCTGGGTGCAGGGTGCCGGCTACGGCGTGGTGACCGTGCGTTTCGAGACCAGCTCGACAGGTCCCGGTGCGGCGCGTACCTTTCCAGCCGACGACACGGGGCTGACACGGGCCGATCCGCTGGCCAGTCTCGCGTGAGGAGTAGCCTCGGCTACCGCGATGGAACGACTCCCCCTCGAACGCAAAGGACGAGCAGTTGAAGCTTCGTACGACCGGACGTGTAGCGATCGCCGGACTGGCTGTGGTCGCCGCCCTCGGCCTGAGCGCGTGCAGCGACGACAAGGGTGACAAGCCCGCCGCCAAAACCACCACCAGCATGAAGACCACGGCCGCGGCGGCCGCGGACCTGCCGCCGGTGCCGACCGTGGAGCAGCTCAACGAGCAGCTCAATACCGCGCTCGACCCGTCGGTGCCCAACGATCAGAAGCTGGACTTCGTGCAGGGCGGCGAAGCCGACCCGGAGCTGCCCAACCGCTTGGCGCAGGCCGCGAAGGACGCAGCCGTCCAGGTCCAGGTCACCGAGGTGACCTCCTTCGGTGACAGCGTCAACGCGAAGGCCAACTTCACCCTCAACGGCCAGACCAATGTCGTCGACGTGCCGTTCGTGGCCGAAGACGGCAAGTGGAAGGTCCAGAAGTCGTGGGCCTGCGGCATGATGACCAATCTGGGTCAGACCTCGGTCGCCTGTCCCTGATCCACCCCGCTCGAGCCCCGTTCGGACGTTTCCGGACGGGGCTTTCGCGTGCCGGTCGTGACGGTGTTTCGCCTGCTGCCGACGACGCGGCTACTATCGGGCCCCGTGGTAGAGACGATCGTGCGGCAGGGGCATCCGCCCAGGGATGTGTCGGAGCCGGTGCGACGTGATCGCGCGGGGTGGGCGCGCATCGTCGCGATCGTCGCCGGACTGATCGGCATTCTCAGTGCCGCGGTGATCCCGTTCCTGCCCGTCCGGGTCGACGCCGCGACGGTGTCCTGGCCCCAGCAGGGCTCGCCCGCCGCGGTCGAATCGCCGCTCATCGCCTACGCGCCAGCCGCCCTGACGGCCACGGTGCCGTGTGCCTCGTTGAGTTCTCTGTCCGCCACCGGCGGCGTCGCGGTCTCGACCGTGCCGCGTCAGTCGGCCGACATGGAGAAGTACGGCTTCGTCGTCAAGGTGGTCGCCGACACCGCCGAGCGTCCCGGCCGGGTCGACGTCGTCTCGCGCTCGACGCTGATCTGGACGGCACCGCTCGCGCAGGTGGTCGGGAGTTCCTGCGCGCTGGCGATCGCGATCACGCCGCAGGAATCCACCGTCACCACAACAGGTCTCGGTCAAGGCGCCGCCGTAGCCGCCGATCTGCGACCCCAGGTCGTCGGCGTGTTCAGCGAACTGACCGGCGCCGCCCCCGCCGACCTCGCGGTCCGCGTCGACGTCGACGCCCGCTACACGTCCTCGCCCACCTGGCTCAAACTCGCCGCGATCGTGCTGTGCCTGCTGGCCACGGCGCTGTCGCTGTTCGCCCTGCACCGCCTCGACGCCCTCGACGGCCGCGCCGCGCGCCGATTCCTGCCGCAACGCTGGTGGCGACTGCGCCCCGTCGACTGGCTGGTGTTCTCGGTCCTGCTCGTCTGGCACTTCATCGGCGCCAACACCTCCGACGACGGCTACATCCTCGGAATGGCAAGGGGCGCGCAGAGTTCGGGCAACATGTCCAACTACTACCGCTGGTTCAGCGTCGACGAGGGCCCGTTCTATACCCCCTATGTCGACATCATCGGCTGGCTCACCCACATCTCCGCGGTCAGCCCGCTGGTCCGCCTGCCCGCCCTCGGCGCAGGCATCCTCACCTGGTGGCTGATCAGCCGCGAAGTGCTGCCCCGCCTCGGCGTCGCGGTGCGGCGCGAACGCGTCGCCACCTGGACCGCGGCCTTCGTCTTCCTCGCCTTCTGGCTGCCCTACAACAACGGCCTGCGCGCGGAATTCGTTGTCGCACTGGGCGTTCTGGTCACCTGGGTCTGTGTCGAACGAGCGATCGCGACCCGTCGCCTGCTGCCGTTCGCGTTCGCGGTGATCGTGGCGGCGTTCACCCTCACCGGCGCGCCCTCGGGCCTGATCTGCCTGGGCGCGCTGGTCGCCGGTGCGCGGATCGTCACCGCCGTGATCGTGAAGCGAGCGAAGACGGTGGGATACCTCGCCCAGTTGCTCCCGATTCTGGCGGCCGGTGCTGTCGTGATGACCGTGGTGTTCGCCGACCGGACCTTCGCGGGCGTGCGGGAGATGTTCGCCGTGCACAGCGTGATCGGGCCGGGGGAGTCCTGGTTCTTCGAATTTCTGCGCTACCAGTTCCTGCTGCAACTCAATGCCGACGGCTGGCTGACCCGACGCTTCGGCGTGTTCGTGATGCTGCTCGGTCTGGTCGTCTGCATCGCCATCATGCTGCGTCGCGGTGGGCATATCCCCGGCACCGCGGTCGGCCCGACTCGGCGCATCCTCGGAATCACCGCCGCTGCCATGGTTTTGATGATGTTCTCGCCCACCAAGTGGACCCACCAGTTCGGCGTGTTCGCCAGCTTGGCTGCCTGTGTTGCCGCAGTGACCGCAGTGGCCGTGAGTCCGAACGTGTTGCGTCCGGTGCGTAACCGCGCGCTGTTCGCCGCCGCCCTGTTTTTTGCGCTCGCTGTGACCTTCGTTGGTGCGAACGGCTACTGGTACGTCTCCGCGTGGGGCATCCCGTTCTGGGATAAGCCGCCGACCGTCGCGGGGTTCGGCATCTCGACCGTGTTCGTCGGCCTCACAGTGTTGGCACTCGCCGTCGCCGCGTGGTTCCACATCCACCCTGATCCGAAGCCAGGGCGACTGACCGGGCGAATAGGCGGGTTGCCGGTACTCGCTGTCGCGGCCGCGATGATCGTGCTGTTCGAGGTGGCATCCTTCGCGAAAGCCACCGTCGCTCAGTATCCGGCCTACTCGCTGGCAAGTTCCAACTTCTCTGCGGCCTTCGCCGGTGGGTGCGCCATGGCTGACGAGGTCCTCGTCGAAACGGATCCGAATGCGTCGATGCTCGCGCCGCTGAACGGTGATCTCGCGACCGCTATGGGAGGAACAGAGTCGGCCGGCTTCCAAGTCGACGGTGTCGCACCGGTACTCGTTTCCGACGAAGTGGAATCGACGACAGGTCAGGCGAACTCGGTTTCCGACGATCCGGACAAGCTTCGTGACGCGTCGACCTCCGCGGGCTCGGAATCACGGCGGGGATCGCTGCAACTGCCGTTCGGCCTCGACCATGCGACGACCCCAGTCATGGGTAGCTATCGACCCGGTACACAGGAACCTGCTTCGTTGACCACCGGCTGGTTCCGTTTGCCCGACGGCCCGCGTGGCCCGCTGCTCGCGCTGTCGGCGGCAGGCCGGATTCGTTCGATCGATGCCGACGGCGTCGTCCGCCCCGGCCAGGAACTCGCCGTCGAGTACGGAACCACGGCGGCGGATGGCTCCGTCGCCATCTCGGGTCAGGTATCCCCGATCGATATCGGCCCAGCTCCCATGTGGCGCAACTTGCGCGTTCCGATGGACCAGTTGCCCGCCGACACCGACGTCATCCGTCTGGTTGCGACCGACAGAGATCTCGGCGCGGATCAGTGGCTGGCCGTCACCCCGCCGCGCATGCCGCAGACCACCACCTTGAGTACCGTCGTCGGTCGCACCAGCCCCGTGCTCTTGGATTGGGCTGTGGGACTGCACTTCCCGTGTCAGAACCAAATGCCCACCTACAACGGTGTCGCCGATCTTCCTGAATTCCGAATCCTGCCCGACCGCAATACGGCCACCATCACCAACCTCTGGCAGGGCCACGACGGCGGCGGCCCCCTCGGCTGGACCCAACTCCTCTTCACCGCCCGAACCCTCCCCACCTACCTCAACAACGACTGGGACCGAGACTGGGGCTCCCTCGAGCAATACCTCCCCCTCGACACCACCGCCACCCCGGCCAAGGTCGACATCAACCCCCAAACCCACTGGGGCACCTGGACCCCCGGCCCCACCATCACCGCCTGGTGACACCCATTTCAAGATCACCATGTCTTGGTGCTGGTCGGCTCTCGGCCGATGCTCGCACCATGACATGGTGATCGTCCGTCCAGTCGAGCTCCTCGGGATGTGAGGGCGGTGTGGACTCGGGTCAGGAGGGTGTGGGGGCGGTTGTGGAGTAGGTCGGCGCTTACGCGGATGATGTGCCAGCCGTGTTCGGTCAGGGCTGCGTGTCTGTCGATGTCTTTTGTTCGTTGTTTCGGGTCGGTCCAGTGTTGGGCGCCGTCGTATTCGACTGCTACTCGCCATTGTTTCCAGCCCATGTCGAGTCGGGCTATGAATGCACCGGTGGTGGATCGGACTACGACCTGGGTGGTTGGCGTGGGGAGGCCGTGATCGACCAGGAGTAGGCGGGTCCGTGACTCCGGTGGTGATTCTGCACCGGGATCGATCAGGGGAGTAGTGCGCGTAGCTGTGCGCAGCCGCGTGCGCCGGGGTGTTCGTCGGCGAAGGCCGAAATCGTGCTCGGCGCCAATTTCGTTGCCCGGCACAGTGCATCGATGACCTGGACGGCGCGATCGCGCTGGAGCCGACATCCCAGGTCGAACGCGGTCCGCACCGGTGTCGTCACCGGAAACCCGTTCACCTCGCATCGTTCGTGTCGGGCGATCCGCGCCTGGATCACCCGGATCCCCGACGGCGCCTTGCGCGAGTTCGGCAACGCCACCTCAGCGGGAGAATCAGCCTCGATCCACGCGGTTCCCCACAACACCGCAGCGGACAGGCCGACCAGAACCCCGGCCCCCTTGGTCCAATGCACCGCAGCCTGAGCCCGCCCAACCGCATCCAGCGGAATCCCCCGACGCGCATAGACATCAGGTGCGATCTGCACGAAGTCGTGCACCAACTGCCACCTCGTAACCAGACCCGCCGCAACCGCCCACGACCCGACAAAAGGCCCCACCAATACCCCCATACGACCCATAGTCCCCCACCCCACCGACACCGCCGCACACCCCGACACTGGACATTTGATCACCATGCCCTGGTGCAAGCATCGCCCGAGAGCGGACTGCACCAGGACATGGTGATCAATGGTCCAAGTTGGGGTTAGTGGGAGTTGGTGGCTATGCGGAGGGCGAGGTCGGGGAGGTCGGCGCCGGTGAGGCCGGGGTAGCCGTGGAGGAGGGCGCGCCAGGGGGCGGGGACGGCGGAGGCTCCCCAGCGGGCGCCGAGGAGGCCGCCTGCGATGGCGGCGGTGGTGTCGGTGTCGTTGCCGGCGCGGACACACGCTTCGAGGGCGAGCGGAAGGTGTTCTGGTGTCGACTGGTCGGTGGTCGTGATCGCCCACCACGCGGTCTGCAGCGCGTGCACCACCCACCCGTTGTTCGGGAAATCGGCGGGCGTGCCCTTCTCCGCCTCGTCGAGCCGCTCGGTCCAATACGCCGATTGCGGTGAGCCGCTCACATATTCGCGAACCCCGTCGAAATCAGCGTTCAGCACAGCATGCCGAATCGCGTAGGTCCACACCTTGCACGCCTCGACCGCATGCTCGTCGTAGTGCGTGAGCAACCCGACCCGACCTGCCGCCGCCACACATTCCTCGGCATCATCGAGATAAGCCAACGCCACCGGCGCAGTCCGCATCAGCGACCCGTTACCCCCGGTTCGCCCCGTCAGCGACATCGCCACGGCTTGCATATCCAACGCGGAGGAAGGCCTGGTGGACAACACAGTTCGAGTCTGATTCCCGATGTCGGGCGGCTTCGAGTCGAACCAGGACACGAACCCCGCCGCGACCGCATCGAGATCGATCCCCGGTCCACCCGCAGCAGCCACCGCGACCGCCAAAGCCATCGACGTATCGTCGGTCCACTCACCCGGCGCCCAGTCGAACACACCACCACCGACCATATCGATCACCACATCCGGCCCAGGATGCGTGAACTCGTACCCGGCCCCCAACGCATCACCAGCCGCAGTCCCGACAAGCACCCCAGCGACCCGATCCGTGTACCCCGCGTCATGCACGAAAACCCACCCCTTTCGGGCGCCCACTATCCGATTGTCCAGTTATCGAGCCTACCGGTCGGCTTGCGAACTACGACGTTTCTCGCCGGTGCGACACCGAATCGAGCTATTGCGCGATGACGTCCGTCGGCTCGGCCACAGAGGGCTGACGGCTACGGCGAGCCCGGAGCAGGGCGTCGGTGGTGAATACCGCGAGGGCTGTCCAGATCAGGGCGAAGCCTGCCCAGCGGGAGGCGGGCATGGGTTCGTGCATGACTGCTACGCCCCAGGCCATCTGGAGGGCGGGGGTGAGGTATTGGAGGATGCCCATGGTCGAGAGCGGGACGCGCTTGGCGGCGACGGCGAACAGGAGCAGCGGGAGCAGGGTGACGGGGCCGGTGGCGAGCATGAGGCCGAAATGGGCGGGGCTGGAGGTCATTTCGCTGCGGCCGGTGGCCATCAGGACGATCAGGAACGCCAGCGCGAACGGCACCGCCACGATGCCCTCGGCCGCGATGCCGGGAAGCGCATCCAGGCGGATCACCTTCTTCACCAGCCCGTAGGCGGCGAACGAGCAGGCCAGGATCAGTGCGATCACCGGCGGCCTGCCGTAGTCGACGGTCAGCACCACTACCGCCAGCGCGCCGAGCCCCAACGCCACCCACTGCGCCCTGGTGAGTTTCTCGCGGAACAGCAGCACACCGATGGCGACGGTGACCAGCGGGTTGATGAAGTAGCCGAGCGCGCATTCCACGATGTGGCCGGTGGTGACGCCGAAGACGTACACACCCCAGTTCAGCGACAACGCCGCCGAGGCCGCCGCGGCCAACCGCCAGGTCCTGGCATCGATTCCGCGCAGGCTGCCCAGCCGTCCGGTCAGCGTGAGCACGGCCAACACCACGACCAGCGTCCAGACGATTCGTTGCGCCACCACTTCGGCGGGTGAGGCAAACGCCAGCAGCCCGAAGAAGGCGGCGAACGACCCCCAGATGAGATAGGCCCCCGCACCGAAAACGACACCGGGCGGGGACGGGCTGCGCTGCATTCATCCCATGATACGACCGACTAACCTGACGGTCATGTCCATTTCCGTGCAGGAGCCCGCGGCCGCCGGGCTCACCGCCGCACAGGTCGACGAGCGCCGCCGCGACGGGCGCACCAACGACGTCCCGGCCAGAGCGAGTCGTTCGGTCGGCGAGATCGTCCGGGCGAATGTGTTCACCCGCATCAATGCCATCCTCGGTGTGCTGTTCCTGCTGGTCTTGTCCACCGGCTCGATCATCGACGGCATGTTCGGCCTGCTCATCGTGGCCAACAGCGCGGTCGGCATCATCCAGGAGGTCAGGGCCAAGCGGACTCTGGACGAGCTGGCGATCGTCAGCCAGGCCAAGCCGACGGTCCGCCGTGACGGCGTGGCGAAGCAGGTCGCGCCCGGCGAGGTGGTCCTCGACGACCTGATCGAGCTCGGCCCCGGCGACCAGATCGTGGTCGACGGCGAGGTCGAAGAAGCCGCCGCACTGGAAATCGACGAGTCGCTGCTCACCGGTGAGGCCGACCCGATCGACAAGGGCGTCGGCGCGCCGGTGATGTCGGGCAGCTTCGTGGTGTCGGGTTCGGGCGCCTACCGTGCCACCAAGGTCGGCAAGGACGCCTACGCCGCGAAACTGGCCGAGGAAGCCAGCAAGTTCACGCTGGTGCACTCCGAACTGCGCTCGGGCATCGACAAGATCCTGAAATTCATCACCTACCTGCTCATCCCCGCAGGCCTGCTCAGCATCTACAACCAGCTCGTCTCGAGCGGCGAATCGTGGCGTCCGGCCGTCACCGGCATGGTTGCCGCACTGGTGCCGATGGTCCCCGAGGGCCTGGTGCTGATGACCTCGATCGCCTTCGCGGTCGGTGTCGTGCGCCTCGGCAAACGCAAATGCCTCGTGCAGGAACTGCCCGCGATCGAGGGCCTTGCCCGGGTCGACGTGGTGTGCGCCGACAAGACCGGCACCCTCACCGAGAACGGCATGCGCCTGGCGCAGGTCGAACCCCTCGGCGCCTTCGACGAAACACAGGTGAAGGCAGTCCTGGCCGCGCTTGCGGGCGACGACCCGCGCCCCAACGCCAGCGTCCAGGCCATCGCCGAAGCGCTGCCCGACTCGCCCGCCTGGTCGCAGACCGCTATCGCCCCGTTCTCCTCGGCCAAGAAGTGGAGCGGCATTTCCTATGGCGCCCACGGTGATTGGCTGCTCGGCGCCGCCGACGTGCTCCTCGACCCCGCCTCCGCCGATGCCGCCCACGCCGAGCAACTCGGCTCCTCGGGTCTGCGTGTGCTGCTGCTGGCCCGCAGCGACCGTCCGGTCGACGCCGACGACGCGCCCGGTCAGGTCGAGCCCGCCGCGCTGGTCGTCCTCGAACAGAAGGTCCGTCCCGACGCCAAGGAAACCCTCGAATACTTTGCGAGTCAGCAGGTTTCGATCAAGGTGATCTCCGGCGACAACGCGGTCTCGGTCGGTGCGGTCGCCTCCTCGCTCGACCTGCCCGGCGGCGACCACGCCGTCGACGCCCGCACCCTGCCCGACGACCAGGCAGCCCTTGCCGACGTGCTCGATCACGAAACCACCTTCGGCCGTGTGCGTCCCGACCAGAAGCGCGCCATGGTCGGCGCCTTGCAGTCGCGCGGCCACACCGTCGCCATGACCGGTGACGGCGTCAACGACGTGCTCGCGCTCAAGGACGCCGACATCGGTGTCGCGATGGGCGCGGGCAGCCCGGCCACTCGCGCGGTGGCGCAGATCGTGTTGCTGGACAACAAGTTCGCGACCCTGCCGTATGTGGTGGGGGAGGGTCGCCGGGTGATCGGCAATATAGAACGCGTCTCGAACCTGTTCCTCACCAAGACCGTGTACTCGGTGCTGCTGGCGTTCCTCGTCGGCATCGCGGGCGTCGGTTCGCAGATCTTCGGCTACGACCCCATCGGCTATCCGTTCCTGCCGCGCCACGTCACCATCGCGGCCTGGTTCACCATCGGCATCCCCGCGTTCGTCCTCTCGCTGGCCCCCAACAACGAGCGCGCCCGCACCGGCTTCGTCGGCCGCGTGATGCGTCTTGCGGTGCCCTCGGGCGTGGTGATCGGCATCGCGACGTTCGTGGCCTACCTCATCGCCTACGCCGGACCCGAAGCCACCGAAACCCAGAAGGTGCAGGCGGGCACCACCGCGCTGATCACGCTGATCATGATCGCGGTGTGGGTGCTGGTGCTGGTGGCGCGACCGTATGTGTGGTGGAAGGTGGTGCTGATCGCGGTCTCGGTGCTGGCCTACGTGGCGCTGTTCACGATCCCGTTCACCCGCGAATTCTTCAAACTCGATCCCACCAACCCGCGGCTCACCCTGGCCGCGGTGGTGTGCGGTGTGATCGGCATCGCGCTGGTCGAACTGGCCTGGTGGGTGCAGGCGCGGCGCACCGCCGGTGCGGGCAAGCTCTTTCCGCCGGTGGGTGCGCAGGGGGCGTGATCGATCGCTGACCCGGGCCGGAGCGGCTTCGAGAACCCTTGCGCCGGACGAACATTCGGTGTTGGAGTACCTTTGCCGGTTATGGAGGTAACGCTGTCGTGCTCGCACCGTCTCGGGACCACCCGGTGACCCCCGACGAACTGGACGATCTGTTCTCCGACCTCATCGGAGAGATCGATCGACTCGACGTCGATGCGCTGGAATTAATGGCGGCGGCGTACGACCAGGCGGGAGATGTCGATCGGGCCCGCGCACTGTGGGAGCTGGCCGAGACGCGCCGCGCGATCTGACCGCACCGGGGCGCGACAGTGCTGTGCGAGCTGATTATTTCAGCGGCACAGGGTAATCGGTGGTCTCGGTTCGGGTGTGTGCGACTCCCACGGTCGCGGCTCGCCGGAGATCTACTCGGAGGGAACAGGGCCGTCGTCGGGATTCGGTGTGACGGTATTGCTGCTGCCGGGCAGCAGTGGACTCACCGCGAATCGGCCCGCGACGGCGTCGGCCGGGAGCGCCTGCACCGCCCTGATGTCGGGTTGCGTTGCGAGGTCACGTAATTCGGGCAGGGAACCGCGTACCACGATCCCGGCCGTGCACGCGCAGCCGGCCCGCAAGCGGCTCTCGGTGAGGCGGGCGATTTCCGCGCTGCGCTGATCGCGGACCTGTTGTGCCGCAACCAAACCCGCGGCGGCCTCGCCGGACTTCACCGCGGGCTCGTCACCGCCGGGGGTCGCGACGGTGATCACCGGTGTCTGCACTCGATCGACCGGCACGTGCTGGATCACCCCGGAGATCCGCAATCCCTCGGCCGCGGCCGGAAGCTGTTGGGGCGTCAGGTATTCGGTGAACGAAACGAGTGCCCAGTGCGGGTCGGTGTCGCCGCCGTCGAGGGAGGTCCGTGCGTCGGCCAGGTACTGCTCGACCTGCTCACCCGGCGCGGGCCCCAGCCGATCGGTCGTCACCGCCGAGGCGGGCGCCGGTTCCCGGAACGCGACCACCAGCAGAATCACCGCACCGATCGCCGCGATCCCGTAGACGGCGGCATTACGCATCGAGAATCGACTCTCGTCGGCCTGCGACCCCGCCGCCGGCATGTTCTCGAAGGACGCGCTGTCGTCCACTGTCGCTCCCGCCTGTTCGGCAGGCGGTTCCCCGCGGTCGTCCGGCGCCGTATCCGGCGCCGGTTCGGACGACCGCGGGTCGTCAGGCATTACGTAATACGTCCAAGGCGCCCGCCAGATCGGCGGGGTACTCGCTGGTGATCTCGAGCCAGCGACCGTCAGCGGGATGGTGGAAGCCGAGCTGACGCGCGTGCAGCCACTGCCGTTCCAGGCCGAGACGCTTGGCCAGCGTGGGGTCGGCGCCGTAGGTGAGGTCACCCGCGCAGGGGTGGCGCACCGCCGAGAAATGCACGCGGATCTGGTGCGTGCGGCCGGTTTCGAGGTGCACATCCAGCAGACTGGCCGCCTGGAACGCCTCGATGGTGTCGTAGTGGGTCACGCTGGGGCGACCGTCGCCGGTCACTGCGAACTTCCAGGCATTGCCCCGCGCACGCCCGATCGGCGCGTCGATGGTGCCGCTGCTCGGATCCGGGTGTCCCTGCACGAGTGCATGGTATTGCTTGTCGACCGTGCGTTCCTTGAAGGCGCGCTTGAGCATCGTGTAAGCGTGTTCGGATTGTGCCACCACCATCACACCGGAGGTGCCCACGTCGAGCCGGTGCACGATGCCCTGGCGTTCGTGCGCGCCCGAGGTGGAGATGCGGTAACCCATCGCCGCCAGCCCGCCGACCACGGTCGGGCCGGTCCAGCCCACACCGGAGTGCGCGGCGACGCCGATCGGCTTGTCCACCGCGACGATGTCGTCGTCGGCGTAGAGGATGTTCATCCCGTCGACGGGGGTGGCCTCGACGGTGAGTTCGCGCTTGGGTTCGGGGAAGATCACTTCCAGCCACGCGCCTGCGGTGAGCCGGTCGGACTTACCCGCCGCGACTCCGTCGATCTGTACCGAGCCGTCCTCGGTGAGCGCGACGACCGCGGTCCGCGACAGCCCGAGCAGCCGGGCCAGACCGGCGTCCACCCGCATCCCGTCGAGTCCGTCGGGCACGGGCATGGTCCTGGTTTCTCTCAATGGGTCTCCTCAGAATGTTTGCGACCGCTGCGGGTGCCGTCCGGTTCGAAACCGAACACGGTGAGCGCGACCAGCAGGATCGCCCCGCACACGATGGCCGAGTCGGCGACGTTGAAGACCGGCCACCAGCCGATGGCGACGAAGTCGACCACATGGCCCTGCAGCGGGCCCGGGTAGCGGAAGAGCCGGTCCACCAGGTTGCCCAGCGCGCCACCCAGGACCATGCCCAGGCCGATGGCCCACCACAGCGAACGCAGCGTGCGCCCGATCCGGATCACACCGATCACCACCGCGGCGGCGATCAGGGTCAGCAACCAGGTCATGCCGGTCGCCATCGAGAACGCCGCGCCCGGGTTGCGCACCAGGGTGAACCGTGCGAAATCACCGATGATCGGCACCGATTCGCCCGGTTGGATGAGGGCCACCGCGAGGCATTTGGTCAGCAGGTCGAGCCCGAACAGCACGGCGGCGATGATCAGCAGCGTCGGCAAACGGCGGCGACCAGCGGGTTTCGCCGTCTCGGTGGTCTCGGGCACAGCAGCGGCCGACTGCGGGGCTGCGTCGTCGCCGGTCTCGGGGACGGCAGCGTGGTCGGTTGGCCGGTCTTCACTCACGCACCCATCATTCCCTAGTGGTGATCTGGCCTGCGCCGCGGTGCCCGGGGAGTCCCAGGTATTACTCAGGAAGCGGTCGTACCCTGATGCCTGTGACGGTGTTGTCTAGATCTCGCTTACCCCGCATCGCGCGCCCCGGGGTGTTACTGGTGGCGCTCGTGCTCGGGTTCGCGACCTTCGGCGCCGGGTGCGCCGACCGCTCGGCCCCCGCCGCGGAGGTCGACGGCACCGAACCGCTCGGCATCGGCAAGGAAGTCACCGTGCCGATCTCGGCGGCGGTCACCACGATGATCTCGCCCGGCGAGGAGCCGCGCGATCTGCTGCGCCCGCGCTACGGCCTCGGCACCACCCAGGAGGTGACGCTGCGCACCGACTACCGAATCCAGCAGCAGGTCAACGATCAGCCCGTCCGCGACTTCTCGCCCGCCGCGCTCACCATCCCGATGGTCGCCCGCGCGGGCACCGGCGGCGTCGACCTCACCGTCGGCGCGGTCACCACCCCCGACCCCGCGCTCAACAAGGCGTTCACCGCTGCCGACGGTTCGCAGGCCGGGCTGGGGATGAGCGACCTCGGCGCGATCACCGAGTTGCGCATGGCCCCGTCACCGGATACCCCGAACAATGCGCGGGCGGCGCTCGAACAGGCTTTCTACCAGGCGGTGTACCAGTCGATCGCGTTCCCGGATCAGCCCGTCGGGGTGGGTGCGGTGTGGACGGTGCATCAGAAGATCACCGGCGGGGTCACCCTGGACCAGATCGCCACAGCTACCCTCACCAGCCGCGAGGGCGACCGCCTCACCATCGATCTACAGGTGAATCAGACGCCCACCGACCTGGTGTGGGAGCTGCCCAACGACGCGGGCGAGCTCGACATCGACGGTTACGTGATGGAAGGCGTCGGGTCGATCACCATCGATCTCGGTATGCCGCTGCCGGTTTCGGGTTCGATCGAGATCGGTGGTCAGCAGACCTATCGCGACGCGCGCAGCGTGAGCACCCTGGTACAGACGCAGTCGACGCGCGTTTCCTGGACGGAATGATGCGGGGGAGTCTGCTGCGCGCGAGCGCGGTTGTTTCGGCGTGCGTGGGATTGTCGGTGCTCGCGGGCTGTGGGTCCGACTATGAGGAGTGCCCCTCGGGGGCTGCGTGCGTGCCGTGGACCGGGCCGGTAACCGCTGCGCCCGGCAGCGGCAATGTCGTGCGGGACCCGGCACAGCTGTCGGCGGGCCTGCTCGCCGCGACGGATCTCCCCGGTGATTTCGCCGTGGTGCCGCCGAGCACCGAGCCCGACGGGCCCGCGGTCCCTGAGAAGGCGCTGACCGACCCGCCGGACTGCGCGCGTCTGCTGTCACCGATCTCGCAGCAGTGGCCCGGATCGGCTGCCGCCGCGTCGGTGCAGTTCGCGGGACCGAGTTTCGCCACCATCGACATCGATGCCGCGAGCTATCCGGACACTGCCTTGGCACCCGCGTTCGACGCGCTGCAAGCCCAACCTCGGCGCTGTGCCAGCTATTCGGGTGAAGACGAGGACGTGCGCATCGAGTATCGAGCCGCCGCGTTGAGCCAGCCCTCCGCCGGTGACGCCGGCACGGCATTCACCGTGACCGCCACCAGCGAGGGCCTCACCCTCACCTCCGCAACCTCGATCGTCCAGGTGGGCAACACACTGGTTCAGGTCGTGGTCACGGCGCCGGAAGTCGTCGATCCCGGCGTCCTGTCCGACCTCACCGCAGCTCAGGTACGCAAACTCCGCGGCTGAGATCTCTTCGGGCTCACGCCGATACGGCGAGTTTCCCACCGAGGTGACCGAGATATCCACGAACCTCGTCGGCGCTCTTGTCGGGCAGCCCGAAGACCACCTCGGTGACACCTTGGTCGGCCCAACTCGCGAGCTGCTCGGCGTTGTGGCGTCCGGCCAGCGCGATCACCCGCGGCGTGCCGTCGCGGCCTGCTTCCTTCCAGACCCGGTGCAGCAGTTCGATTTTGGCCCCGAGGTCACCTTCGGTCGGCGTGGTTATCCAGCCGTCCGCGTTGTCGGCCAGCCAGCCGAACGTCTTCTCGGTGCCGCCCGCTCCGAGCAAGACCGGAACCCCTGCGCGCACCGGCTTCGGCCACGACCAGCTCGCGCCGAATTCCACGAAATCACCGGCGAATTCGGCCTCCTCCTGCGACCACAGCGCCCGCATCGCGTCGAGGTGCTCGCGCAGCACTGTGCGTCGCTTGTTCGCGGGCACGCCGTGATGGGCGAGTTCGTCGGTGTTCCAACCGAATCCGACACCCAGCTCCACCCGCCCACCGGACAGGTGATCGAGGGAGGCGATGGTTTTGGCGAGGGTGATCGGGTGGTGCTCGGCGGGCAGCGCCACCGCCGTCGACAAGGTGATCCGCTCGGTGACCGCGGCGGCGGTGGCCAGCGCGACCCACGGGTCGAGCGTGCGCAGATACCGGTCGTCGGGCAGTGAGGAGTCACCGGTCTGCGGATGGGCCGCGGCCCGCACGACCGGGATGTGGGTGTGCTCGGGCACGTAGAACGCGTCGAACCCCGCGTCCTCGGCCGCCTTGGCCGCGTCGGCGGGCGTGATGCCCCGGTCACTGGTGAACAACACAACCCCGTACCGCATGTCCCGGCCTCCGACATCGACAGCAAAACTGAAACAGGTTCTACAACCTGAACCAAGTTCTACCAGTCGCGTGGCTCGACCGAAAGGCCACAGCCGCGACGACCTTTCCCCGGCTGTGTCGGGGGAATAGGCTGGGGGTCGTCCGAGCATCACTCTCGACACGGAGGTATCCGATGTCTGATGTTTCTCCCTTCCCCGAGGGCTATCCGAGGATCTGTCCCGGTCTGGCCTGCGTGGGAGCGGCCGCCGCGATCGACTTCTACACCGCGATCTTCGGCGCCACCGTGCGCATGAAGATGGACGGCCCCGGCGGCACCGTCGTCCACAGTGAACTGCTCGTCGGCGACTCGGTACTGATGGTCGGCGACCCCGTTCCCGAGATCGGTTTCAGCGACCCGAAGGCCGTCGGCGGCTCCCCGGTGAACCTGATGGTCTACGTCGCCGACGCCGACGCCGCCTTCACCGCGGCCCTCGCTGCGGGCGCCACCGCGATCACCCCCATGACCGACCAGTTCTACGGCGACCGCAGCGGCGCCTTCGAAGACCCGTGGGGTCACCGCTGGACGGTGGCCACCCACATCGAAGACGTCTCGCCGGAGGAAATGGACCGGCGGATGGCCGAAATGATGGACGCGGGCTGATCGGATCGCCACGGCCTGCCGGTGCGGGGCGTGGCGCGTTCGGTTACGCAGGAACGATCGAATCCCCTTCGACGCGAACAGGTTTGGTGGACAGTGGCTCGTTGGCGGGTCCGTTCTTCACGGTGCCGTCCAGATTGAAGCGGCTGCCATGGCACGGGCAATTGATGGTCCCCTTGGCCACGGTCGCGACCTTACATCCGGCGTGCGTGCAGGTCGACGACAGCCCGACGAAAGTGCCCGCGGTCGGCTGCGTAACGACGGTGTCGCCGACGATCACCCCACCGCCCACCGGGACATCCGCCGCCTTGGTCAGCGCGCCCGCCGGTGCGCCGGGTTCCGGTGGTGCGGCGGGCGCGGTGTCGTCCTTCCCGGAACTACTGCACGCGGCGAGCGTCGCGGCCGCGGCCAAGGCGCCCGCACCCACGACGACAGTGCGACGGTTCAGCGAGAAATCATGGACAGTCATCGGTCGTCTCCGATTCAGTTGGTGTGATGCCGTCACGCCGACCGGCTCCTCTCCTGACAACGAACCATGCGCCCTCCCGGTTCGACCGAATCCGCCACCAAGTGAGCACTTCCCGCCTTCCTTATTAAAGGTTAGCTGCTAACCTTTAATAAGGAGGTTCGCATGGCCGAACTGTTGCGGTGTCTCGGGGAGAGCTCTCTCGATCGTGGCGGGTTGTCCCGACGTGATCGCAGCGCCGGTTCTTTCGACACGTATGTTCCAGATCTGCTGGTGGGCAGAGCATTCACACTCGACGGACCAACCGCGGCCGATGTCGCGGATGCCGAGATCGCCATTGCCCGGCTCGATCGGGACGCGACAGCGCTGTCCGACACCGAGGTGCTGTCACGCCTGTTGTTGCGCGCCGAGGCGGTCGCCTCATCCCGCATCGAAGGGCTCGAGATCGGCGCGCGACGATTACTCCGAGCAGAGGCCGCCGCGGCCTTCGACGGCCGGTCCACCGACGTCACCGCAGTGGAAGTGCTGGCGAACATCGACGCGCTGGCCTTGGGCGTGCGGTCGGTTTCGCGCGGTCAGGAGATCACCGCCGAAGTGCTGACCGATGTGCATCGGCGACTGATGGCGGGCACGAACCTCGCCTCCCACGGCGGCAGCTACCGGGATCAGCAGAACTGGATCGGCGGCAGTTCCTCCAACCCGCGCTCCGCCTATGTGCCGCCGCCCCCGCGCTACGTCGACGCGTTGATGGCGGATCTGATCGCTTTCGCCAACACCGACGACCTGCCCGCGGTCGCACAGGCGGCGATCGCACACGCCCAGTTCGAGACGATCCACCCCTTCGTCGACGGCAACGGCCGCGCGGGACGAGTCCTGATCCACCTCGTGCTCCGTCGCCGAGGACTCTCCGAACGGGTGATCGCCCCGGTTTCGCTCGTGTTGGCCACGGCGACCCGCAGCTACATCGATGGCCTCACCGGTTTCCGTCATCTCGGCCCACCCGACTCCGCAGCGGCTATGGAAGGTGCGAATGCCTGGATCGGCAGCTTCGCCGCAGCGTGCACACAGGCGGTCGCCGACGCCGCGGTGTTCGAGGTGAGAACCTCCGCGCTGTTGGCACGATGGCGCGAGCGAGTCGCACCGCTACGAGCGGATTCAGCTGCCGCCCTGCTACTTCCGCATCTCATCGGTGCGCCGATTATCACCGCCACGACCGCCGCCGCTCTGGTGCAGCGCAGCTTTCCTACCGCCAACGCCGCGATAGACAGACTCGTCGACGCCGGAATTCTTCGACAGCTCACCGTCGGCCGTCGCAACCGCGCATTCGAGGCCCCCGAGGTATTCGAAGCGTTCGGTGCGCTCGAACGGTGTTTTGCGAATCCCGACGGCGAGGCACATTCGCCCCAGCGTCCAGTGCCACGCGGGTAGCTTCGAATCTGCCATGAAACCTCCGCACCGACTACCGTCGGCTGCTCGAATGCGCCTCATAGTTCCCGCATTCGGCCGTGATCGCGGCAGTCGATTGCGCCGCGGCGAAGAAGTCGTCGGTCAGCGGCGACGTGCGTGAGGTCGCCATCGCGAGGCACACCTGGTCGGGCGCGAGTTCCGGGATGGGTACATAGCTGATGTCCGGACGTGAGTAGAACAGTGTCTCCGATCGCGCCACGAACGAGATGCCACGGCCTGCCGCGACGTGCTCGAGCTTCTCCTCCACGTCGCGCACCCGGAGCCCGGAGTCGGGGTGCGGGTGTCTGGTGGGCTGGGTGCTCGGGTCGGCATGCCAGACCAGCGGCTCACCGGTCAGGTCGGCTTCGGTGACCTCCTCCTTGCCTGCCAACCGGTGGCTCGCGGGCAGCGCCACCAGGAGCGGCTCGCTGAACAGCGGGGTTACCCGCAGACCGGTCTCGTCGATGGGCAGTCGCACATAGCCGATGTCGATGCGGCCGTCGAGCAGCATCGGGGCCTGGTCGTCCCATTCGATCCGCTGCACGTCCACGACCACGTCCGGATGTCGAACGCCGAACGCCTTGGCCGCCGGGATGACCGGGATACCGGTCCGGAAGCCGACAGTCAGCCGCCGACTGCCGCCAGCGGCCACGGTCACCCTGCGGCGGACCGCGTCCGCGGCGGCCAGCAGCGGACCGGTGTCGGCCAGCAGCTGTCGGCCCGCGTCGGTCAGCGCGACGCCGTGGCGATCCCTGGTGAACAGCGAGGCGCCGAGATCCTGTTCCAGCGCGCGGATCTGCCGACTGAGCACCGGTTGCGCGATGTGTAGTTCTTCGGCGGCGCGGCCGAAGTGCAACCTGTCGGCGACGGCGAGGAAATAGCGCAATTTGCGCGGGTCCAGATCCATGGAAACCTCCCGATCCGTGATGCCTTCAAGGTATCACCACGGCCGAAAAGGGTCTTGGACACCAGCTCGGGCCAATGGCATCGTTCATGGGGCGCAAGCGAATTGAGCCCGTCCATCACGTCATTCGACGGCGAATCCGGTGTAACCGAGAACCGAATTGTTTCGGATATTCAATCAATTGAACGGAGTGATCGTGGGAAAGCTCGATGGCAAAGTAGCGGTAATTACCGGCGGGTCCACCGGAATGGCACTGGCCGGCGCCGAACTGTTCGTCGCGGAGGGAGCGCACGTCTTCATCCAGGCGCGGCGGCGGGAAGCACTCGACGACGCCGTCCAGTTGATCGGCCGCAACGTCACCGCCGTCCAGGGTGACGCGGCAGACCTGGACGATCTGGACCGCTTGTACGACACCGTCAAACGGGAAAAGGGCTCGATCGACGTACTGTGGGCCAACGCGGGGACGGGCGAACCCGCCGTCCTCGGTGAGATCACCGAGGAACAGTTCCACCACGCCTTCTGGCTCAACGCACGCGGCACCCTGTTCACCGTGCAGAAGGCACTGCCGCTGATCAATGACAACGGCTCGATCTTCATGACCGGATCCAACGCCTCCCTCGGCGCCTTCCCCGGCTGGAGCCTCTACGCGGGAAGCAAAGCGGTCCAGCAGGCCTGGGCCCGCGTCTGGCTCAACGAACTGCGCGACCGCAAGATCCGGGTCAACGTCCTGACCCCCGGCCAGGTCGCCACCGCCAAACAGGAAGAACTGTTCGACGAGGCGACCAAGGCCGCATTCGAGTCCCTCATCCCCCGCGGAAAGATGGGCCGTCCCGACGAAATCGCCGCTGTCGCACTGTTTCTCGCTTCTGACGACTCCAGCTACGTCAACGGCCTTGAACTGGTCACTGACGGCGGCACCACCGCCCTCTGAACCACACACCAATGCCGCCGACTCACAAGAGAGAGCACACCTCATGAGCAGCATCACCATCATCGGTACGGGGAACATGGCTCGTACCATCGGCACGCTCGCGGTAGCGGGCGGCAACTCCGTCGAGATCATGGGCCGAGATCAGTCCAAGGCCGATCACCTGGCCAAGGATCTCAGCGGCGGCACGACGGCGGGAGAGTGGGGCGCCGTCCCGGCCGGGGACATCGTCATCACGGCCCTGCTGCACGACGGTGTCGTTCCGGTCGTCGCCGAGTACGGAGCGGCCCTCGCGGGCAAGGTCATCGTCGACATCAGCAACCCCTTCAACGTCACGTTCGACGGACTGGCCCACCGCGAGGAGACCTCGATCGCGCAGGAAGTCACCAAGGTGGCGCCGGCAGGCACAAGCGTGGTGAAGGCATTCAACACCATATTCCGCAATGTCTTGGAGAAGGGCAGACCCAATGTCTTCATGGCCGGCGACAATGCGCAATCCAAGGCGGACGTGGGGGCATTCATCGAGAGTCTCGGGCTGCGCCCTTTAGATGTCGGCGGCCTGAAAATGGCGCACTGGCTGGAAGGAATGGGCCTGGTCACGATGGGGCTCGCCGGAAACGGGCTCGGCCACTGGGATTTCGCCCTCGGCGTCAACGAATTCACCGGCTGAGCACACCCGCACCACCACTTCTCGCTAGAGGTACAGCTTCCTCCCCATCCTCAGAAGGACAGCAGCATGCGCGTTTTCGTCACCGGCGGGACCGGCCATTCCGGTTCGTACATCATCCCCGAGCTCATCACCGCCGGGCACGAAGTCACCGGCCTGGCCCGCTCGGACACGGCCGCGGCGGCCTTGTCCGCGCTCGGCGCGACGGTGCGTCGCGGCGACCTCGAGGATCTCGACGGGCTGAAGGAGGCGGCTGCGGATTCCGACGGCGTCGTTCACGTCGCGCACAGGCAAGACCTGCTTGCGTCCGGCGGGATCGACGCCGTGGCCGCCGCGGAGCTCCCGATCATGCTCGCGTACGGCGAGGCACTCGCGGGAACCGGAAAGCCGCTGGTCGCGGCAGGAAGTATCGGCTCGTCCGGGAACCTGGGCCGACCCGCAACCGAGGCCGACCCGGCCCTTCCCGGCGGCGTTGAGTACAGGGGAACCCTGCGGGTTCGCAACGTTGTGGAAACCGCCGTAGTCGGCCTCGCCGAGCAGGGAGTGCGGTCGTCGGTCGTGCGAATTGCCAATATCGCGCACAGCACGACCGATCGCGCCGGCTTCCTCGTGCAGCTCATCGCGCTCGCGAAGGAGAAGGGCTACGTCGGTTACCCCGGCGACGGCGCGAACCTGTGGAACGCCGTGCACATCCGTGATGTCGCGTCCGTGTTCCGCTTGGCGCTGGAGAAGGGCGAGGCAGGCAAGTATTGGCACGCGGTCGGGGACGGGGCCATCCCGCTCCGCGACATCGCCGAAGCCATCGGCAGCCGACTTGGCCTGCCCGTCGTGAGCGTTCCCGCCGACGTCCTGATGGTGCCGGGATACTTCGGGTTCCTCGCGAACATTGTCACGCAGAGCTACCCGGCGTCCAACGGCATCACCCGCGCAACCCTCGGCTGGGAGCCGGCTGAGCCCGGCCTGCTCGCCGATCTGGACAACGGCCATTACTTCGGCGGCTGACCGCAAGACCCGAATCGCCAGGAGGCGGAATCTCCGCCGCGCATCAGGGGATTCCCTGATGTGGGTGGTTGGTGGGGGCGCCTAGCGTTGTCGGGGTGAAGGCGATTGTGCAGCGGGTATATGGGTCATCGGCGACGTTGGCGGAGGCGGAGGTCGCGCGGCCCGTCGCTGGGGCGGGGGAGGTGCTGGTTCGGGTTCGTGCCGCGTCGGTGAATGCGCGGGATTGGCATGTGATGCGGGGGGATCCGAAGATCGCGCGGTGGATGGATCGGTCGGTGTTCGGTCGTCGGGGGCCGACCAATCTTGTGCAGGGTGGGGATTTCGCGGGAACGGTCGAGGCGGTGGGGGATGGTGTCACAGACCTGGTGGTGGGGGACGAGGTGTTCGGGGAGGCGGTCAGTGGGGCGTTCGCAGAGTACGTCGCGGTGCCGCGCGGGTTGCTCGACCTGAAACCGGCGAATGCAAGTTTCGAGCAGGCCGCATCGGTGCCGTTGGCGGGCAACACCGCCCTCACCTGCCTGCGTCATCTCGGCTATGACGATGAGCGTGTGTTGATCATCGGTGCCTCGGGTGGCGTCGGCACCTTCGCGATCCAGATCGCCTGGGCGCGGAGTGCGGTGGTCACCGCAGTGTGCAGCACCCGCAACGTCCAGGCCGCCCGAGGCCTCGGCGCCGAGTATGTCATCGACTACACCCGCGAAACCATCACGGGCCGCTACGACACCGTCCTCGACCTCGCGGGCACCCGGACCCTGCGCGAGCTGCTCCGCTTGGTCGAACCCACAGGCACCCTGGTGCTGTCCGGGGGCGGCAACTTCGACGGCGGAAGCTGGTTCGGCCCAGTCGGCCTGCTCGCACGCGGTCAGCTTGCTCGACCGTTCGTGAAGCCGGCGATCCGCGTTCCCACGGCGAAGCAAACCTCGGAGTCGTTGACCGAACTCCGTGACCTGATCGAAGGTGGCTTCGTCCGCCCGGCCATCGACCGCACCTATCCGTTGGACGAAACGGCCGCCGCCATCGAGTACATGGAGACCGAACACGCACGGGCCAAGATCGTGATCACCGTCGTGTCGCCGGACTGATCGGCGCGCCATCGCTCACCGAACCCGTTGTGGCCCTGAGAAGATCAGTCCGCGGACCTGGACTCGGGCGGACCGGCCGGATCGAGCACGCCTCGCCGCCTGCCCGTCACGCTGCGCGCAACCGCCCGGTCGACGGTGCCGTCGTACACCACAGCAAGCAGAACGCCATCATCGCGATCGCGTCGTCGACCGCAGTCTTCGCGTGCGGGCCGTCGGGTGCGCTGCTGTCAGAGCAGGCGGAACTCCATCATCGCGATCGCGTCGTCGACCGCGGTGGTGAGAGCGGTGAGGCGGCTGTACGGGTCCGGGGCCGACAGGGCCGCCTGGCGGTCGGTCGGGCCGATCGGCAGGCGGGCCGCGAGCTCGTAGGAGCGGGTGGTCGGGTCGTCGGACAGCCCGTCCAGCGACGCCGACGGTGGTGGGCGGCGGATGCCGTTGCGGCGCGCGAACTGGGCGGTTAGGGTGTGCAGGCGGTCCGCCCGTTCACGCAGGCCCGCCAGCAGCGCACTGTCGTCGGCACCGGGACCGTCCGGCCAGAGCTCGGTGTCCGCCCGGGGATACGGGTCGTCGTCGAGCCACTTGTCGATGCGAAGACGCTCGGTTCCCTTGCAGCGCAACCGGTATCGCGAACCGGGCAGTTCGATGACCTCGCTGATCCGGGCCAGGGTGCCCACCTCCGTGCGCACCTCACCGCCACCCACCTCGTGCCCGCGCGCGATCAGCACGACACCGAATTCCGGCTCCCGCAGCCCGTCCATGCAGTCGCGCACCAGTGCCACATAGCGCGGCTCGAAGATCTGCAACGACAGCGGCTCGCCGGGTAGCAGCACCGCACCCAGCGGGAACATTGGTATCTCCACCGTCCCAGCATGCCCGGTGGCACGCGGACTACGCCCATCCGGCGCGCTCACCTTGTGTCCTTTCGGCAGGTTCGGGCCCGCTCGTCGGTGATGTGCGCCAGTCGCCATCGTGCGCGCCGCGCGGCGGTGGTGGCTGGCGTCGCGCCTCTCACGCGGTGGCGATCGATTCGAACACCGTCGGGTCGACCAGCGTGGAGGTGTCGCCGAGTTCGCGCCCTTCGGCGACATCGCGCAGCAGTCTGCGCATGATCTTGCCGCTGCGTGTCTTGGGCAGCTCCGGGACGATATGGATCTGGCGCGGCCGCGCGATCGGGCTGATCTCGAGCGAAACCGCCGCCTTGAGTTCGGAGACGAGCGCCTCGGCGGCGACGGCCGACTCGGTGAGGATGACGAAGGCGACGATCCCCTGCCCGGTGGTCTCGTCGGACGCACCGACCACCGCGGCCTCCGCGACAGCGGGATGCCCGACGAGCGCGGATTCCACCTCGGCGGTGGAGATGCGGTGACCGGACACATTCATCACATCATCGACACGCCCCAGGATCCACAGGTCGCCGTCGGCGTCGAGCTTGGCGCCGTCGCCGGCGAAATACCAGCCCTCGGAAGCGAAACGCTGCCAATAGGTTTCGCGGTAGCGGCCCATGTCGTTCCAGATACCGCGCAGCATCGACGGCCACGGCTGATCCAGGACCAGCAGCCCGGATTCGTCGGGGCCGAGCGGTGCGCCGTCGTCGTCGACGACCTTGGCAGAAATGCCGGGCAGTGGGCCCATCGCGGCGCCGGGCTTGGTGGCGGTGACGCCGGGCAGTGGCGAGATCATGATGGCGCCGGTTTCGGTCTGCCACCAGGTGTCGACGATGGGAGTCTTGTTGGCGCCGAAGACTTCTCGGTACCAGCGCCAGGCTTCGGGGTTGATGGGTTCACCGACCGAGCCGAGCAGTCGCAAAGTGCTCAGGTCGTGGGCGTCGGGGATTTCGCGTCCCCATTTCATGAACGTGCGGATCAGGGTGGGTGCGGTGTAATAGATGGTGACGCCGTATTTTTCGATGATCTCGAAGTGGCGGTGTTCGTTGGGGGAGTTGGGTGTTCCTTCGTAGACGACCTGGGTGGCGCGGTTGGCGAGGGGCCCGTAGACGATGTAGCTGTGTCCGGTGACCCAGCCGATGTCGGCGGTGCACCAGTAGACGTCTTGTCCTGCTTTGTGATCGAAGACGTTGTGGTGGGTGTAGGCGGTTTGGGTGAGGTAGCCGCCGGTGGTGTGCAGGATTCCCTTGGGCTTTCCGGTGGTGCCGGAGGTGTAGAGGATGAACAGGGGATGCTCGGCGGGGAAGGCCTGCGCCTCGTGTGAAGGCGAAGCGACAGCGACGGTTTCGTCCCACCACAGATCGCGCACCTCGGTCCACGGCACATCGAGCCCGACCCGGCGCACCACCAGCACATGCTCGACACTCGACGGATCCGAACCCAGCGCCTCGTCCACGGCGTACTTCAGCGCGGCCGGCTTCCCGCGACGCCACTGCCCATCGGTGGTCACGATCAACCGTGCCTGGGCATCGTCGACTCGCTGACGCAAAGCGGTGGGCGAGAATCCCGCGAACACCACCGAGTGCGTGAGCCCGAGCCGCGCGCACGCCAGCATCGTCACAATGGCTTCGGGCACCATCGGCATATAGATGGCGACACGATCACCGGCGACGAGCCCGAGCTTGATGAAAGTGTTTGCCGCCCTGCACACTTCATCGAGCAATTCCGCGTAGGTGATCGCGCGTGCGTCGCCCGGTTCGCCCTCCCAGTGGATGGCGACCTGGTCGCCGTGCCCGTCGATGACGTGGCGGTCGAGGCAGTTGTAGGCGACATTGAGCTCGCCGTCGCCGAACCAGCGCGCGACCGGTGCGTCGGTCCAGTCGAGCACCTCGGTGAAGGGCTTGTGCCAGTGCAACCGGTTGGCCTGCTCGGCCCAGAAACCGTCGCGATCGGCGCGCGCCCGCTCGTACAACGAGGCATCGGCATTGGCCGACGCGGCGAACTCGGGGGCAGGCGGGAAACTGGTCACAACAAACTCTCCTTCGAAAAGCCTTGGGGTACAGCCCGTGCCGGTGGGGCGAACCCACCGGCACGGGCAGGGGTTGGCGCTAGTGCGAGATCGCCTTCTCCGCACCGACGCCGGTGAGCGAGCGGACTTCCATCTCCGCGGCCTTGGCCTTGTCGACCTGCTCGCCACGGCCACCAAGATAGGTGCCGAGTACCCCGAGCAGGAACGCCAGCGGAATGGACACGATGCCCGGGTTGGCCAGCGGGAACCAGTCGAAATCGGCGCCCTTGATCATCGCGGTCTTGTTGCCCGACACCGCGGGCGAGAACACGATGAGCACGATGGTCGAGATCAGGCCGCCGTACATCGACCACAGCGCGCCGGTGGTGTTGAAGCGCTTCCAGAACAGCGAGTACAGGATGGTCGGCAGGTTCGCCGCCGCTGCCACCGCGAAGGCCAGTGCCACCAGGAACGCGATGTTCTGGCCGTTGGCGAGGATGCCGAGACCGATCGCGAGCACACCGATTACCACCGCGGTGATCCGCGAGACCCGCACCTGTTTGACCTCGTCGACCTTGCCCTTCTTGAGCACGCTGGCGTAGATGTCGTGCGCGAACGAGGCCGACGCGGTGATGGTCAGCCCGGCCACGACCGCGAGGATCGTCGCGAACGCCACCGCCGAGATCACCCCGAGCAGAATCACCCCGCCCAGTTCGAACGCCAACAGCGGCGCCGCCGAGTTCTGCCCACCCGCCGCGGCGAGGATCTTGTCCGGGCCGACGATGGCCGCCGCACCGTAACCGAGCACCAGGGTGAACAGGTAGAAGGAACCGATCAGCGCGATCGCCCACACCACCGAGCGCCGTGCCTCTTTCGCGGTCGGCACGGTGTAGAAGCGCATCAGCACGTGCGGCAGACCCGCGGTGCCGAGCACCAGCGCCAGACCCAGCGACAGGAAGTTCAGCTTGGACATCTCGCTGCCGCCGTATTGCGCACCGGGCGCGAGCACGTCACGGGCAGCGACCGCCTTGCTGGTGGACTCGCTCACCGATTCCTGTGCGGCACCGAGGATGTCGGAGAAGTTGAACCCGTACTTCGACAGCACCATCACCGTCATCAGGCCCGCACCCGCGATCAGCAGCACCGCCTTGATGATCTGCACCCAGGTCGTGCCCTTCATGCCACCGACCAGCACGTACACGATCATCAGCACACCGACGGCAGCGATCACGACGGATTGTCCTGCGCGACTGGAGATATCGAGCAGCAGCGCGACCAGACCACCGGCGCCCGCCATCTGCGCGAGCAGATAGAACAGCGACACGGTGAGGGTGGTCACCGCGGCCGCGGTGCGCACCGGACCTTCCTTGAGCCGAAAGCTGAGCACATCGGCCATCGTGAATTTGCCGGTGTTGCGCAGCATCTCGGCCACCAGCAGCAGCGCGACGAGCCAGGCGACGAGGAACCCGATCGAATACAGGAACCCGTCGTAGCCGTAGACGGCGATCGCGCCCGCGATGCCGAGGAAGCTCGCGGCCGACAGGTAGTCACCGGCGATAGCGATGCCGTTCTGCGGGCCGGAGAAGCCGCGCCCACCGGTGAAATAGTCTGCGGCACTGGCGTTGTTGCGGCTGGCGCGGATCACCACGACCATGGTGACCGCGACGAACAGCAGGAAAATGGCGATATTGGCGATGGGATTGCCCACCGTCGACGACGCGGCAAGGGCGCTCATACTCGCTCCCCCTCGAGTTCTTCGCGAATGGCCGCGGCGCGCGGATCCAGCTCACGGTTGGCGAAACGGACATAGAGCCCGGTGATGAGGAACGTGGAGACGAACTGCCCGAGTCCGAGCAGCAGCCCCACATTGATGTTGCCGAAGACCTGCTGTGCCATGAAGTCGTGCGCGTAGGCGCCGAGCAGCAGATAGCTCAGGTACCACACCAGAAACAGTGCGGTCATCGGGAAGATGAAGCGGCGCAGCCTGTTCCGCAGATCTTGGAATTGTGGACTCGCCTGTACCGCGAGCCATTCATCGGCACTCGGCGTGCGCGGATCTGGCGCCTGCGTGTCGGTTTCGGTCATGCCGGTCGTCCTAGCGTGAAGGGGGGTCGTGCGTGGAGATGACGGTAGGTCCCCGGACGTGGGCGCATGATGATGTGGCGTGGGTCACTCGGTGAAGGTGGCCGCCCGTGCGGTGAGCGGTCGGTGTGGTGCGACGAACGGTCGGCGCGAGATCACCGCGCGGCGGCGGTTTCGGGGTCGCGGTCGGCGCTCATGCCGAGCCGTTCGGGGGCGTGCATGCGCAGGAAGACTCCCGCTACCGTCCGGGGATCCTGGCCCGTGGTGGCGAGGCTGGCCAGGATGGTCACCGCGAAAGCCAGTGGCACGCACACTGCGCCCGGGTAGTCGACGATGGCGGCGGGCCAGCCGTTGGCGAGGTCGGGGGAGACACCGCCGAGCACCGCCAGAACAGTCGCGCTACCCGCGGTGATGCCGCCGGTGAGCATGCCCGCGGCCGCGCCGGTGGCGGTGAGCCCACGCCACCAGATGCCGAGCACGAGCAGCGGGCACAGCGTCGAGGCGGCCACCGAGAAGGCGAGCGCGACGGTCCGTGACAGATCGAGCGAGGCAACGGTCACTGCGAGTGTCAGCGGGACCAGGCCGGCGACGAGGGCGGCGAGCCGGAAGTCGCGGATCCGCCCACGCAGCACATCGGTACTGAGCACCCCCGCCAAACTGACCAGTAGCCCCGACGACGTCGACAGGAAGGCCGCGATCGCCCCGGCCGCAGCCAACGCTGCTAGGAGTTGGCCACCGAGCCCGCCCAGCACCGCGCCGGGCAGCAGCACGACCGCCGCGTCGGAGGCGCCGGTGATCAGCAGTTGGGGCACGTAGAGGCGGGCGAAGACGCCGAGCAGGATCGGGAACAGGTAGAAGACGCCGACCAGTCCGATCACCGTCAGCGCGGTCCGGCGCGCGGACGGTCCGTCGCGGTTGGTATAGAAGCGGACCAGCACATGCGGCAGCCCCATGGTGCCGAGGAAGGTCGCCACGATCAGCGAGAACACCTGGTACTGCGGGTGTTGTCCGCCGAAGCCGCCACCGGGCGCGACCCAGCTCGCGCCATCGGCGGGGGCACCGGCGACCACCGGAACGGCTGAACCGGGGGCGAGGATCAGTTCGGAACCCTCGGCGAGGGTGTGATCGCCCGGTGTCAGCACGACCGGTCCGTCGACAGGCTGTCCGTCGAGGGTTCCGGTGATCGTGGCCTGTTGCGAAACGTCCAGGTGCACTACGACATCGGTGGAGATATCGACGGTGGTTCGCTCATCGACAGTCGGTGGAGTGGCGGCGCCGACCGGTCGTTCGTCGGCGAGGAAGTGCATTCCGAGCACCAGTGCGGGCACCGCCACCGCGGTCAATTTCAACCAGTATTGGAATGCCTGCACCAAAGTGACAGAACGCATTCCGCCGCCGATCACATTCGCCAACACGATCGCGCCCACCGAGACCGCGCCCACCCAGGCGGGCACGCCGAGCAGAATGTGCAGGGTCAGTCCGGCGCCTTGGAATTGCGGAATCAGATATACCGCGCACACCAAGACGACGAGACCGGCCGCCATGCGCCGCAATCGAATAGACCCCAACCGGAATTCGGCGAAGTCCGGCACGGTATACGCACCGGACCGGCGCAGCGGGGCGGCCACGAACATCAGCAGGCCCACATAGCCCGCGGTGAATCCCACCGGATACCAGAGGGCGTCGGCACCGTATTTGGCGATCAATCCGGCGACGCCGAGAAAGGAAGCGGCGGAAAGGTATTCACCGGAAATCGCGGCTGCGTTCCACCGTGAACCCACGGTGCGTGACGCGACGAGGAAGTCGGAGGTCGTGCGGGACAGGCGAACTCCGTAGAATCCGATGCCCACCGTGGCGAGCGCCGCCAGCAGCAGGGCAGCGACCGTGAGCGCGGGGGTGCCGGAGCTCATCAGTCCCCGGCCAATTCCAGGAAGTCGTCCTCATTGCGTTGCGCGAGGCGAACATACAACCACCCCACCGCATATAACGCCGGGAACGCGAGGACCCCGAGAATCAGCCACGGCAGCCGAATCCCGAGCACTGCGGCTTCGGCGATCGCATCGATACGGAACAGCACCGGCAGCGCACCGAACCCGACCGCCACCACCAGTCCGAGGCGCAAGGCCAGACCCAACTGCGCCCGGATCAACCCACCGATCAACGCCGCACCCAGATCGGTCTGCTCGACCATCTCGGTCCGGGTCCGCACCTGCCGCGCGCCCCGCCGCTGCGCCAACACCACCCGCTCGCGCGGCGGCCGCTGCGGACCCGTCACCGCTGCGACCAATTCTGTCGAGGCCCGTGCACCAGCCGCTGTTTCAACTCCCGCACCTGTCGTCGACTGACCGGCAACTCCACCGCACCTGCGGCCCCCTCGGCCCGCAAACAGACCACCGTCGCGTTCCCCGCGCTCCGCAACCCGGTCACCAACCGCAACGCCACCAGATACGACCTGTGCACCCGCAGAAAACCGGCGTCCTCCCACCGTGCTTCCAACGCCGACAACGGAATCCGCACCAGATGCGACCCACTCCCGGTATGCAGCCGCGCGTAATCCCCATCCGCCTCGACCCATGCCACATCCGCCCGATGCACCAACGTGGTCACCCCACCGAGTTCCACCGGAATCACCTCGCTCGGATGTGCCGACTCCGTCACCGCCGCCGCCGGCACCGAAACCCGCGCGGCCAGAATCCGCCGCACCGCCTCACCCAGCCGCGCCTCGCGCAACGGTTTCAGCAGATAATCCACCGCCCCCAAATCGAACGCCGCCACCGCGTGATCATCGTGCGCGGTCACGAAAACCACCGCGGGCGGTTCCGCGAATTCCGACAGAATCCCCGCCAATTCCATCCCGGTGAGCCCCGGCATATCGATGTCGAGGAACACCGCATCGATCGGGTGCGCCCGCAACAACCGCAACGCCCCCGTGGCCTCGCTCGCCCGGTGAATCTCCCCGACCCCGGCCTGCGCGCTCAGCAGATACACGAGCTCGTCCAGCGCCGGTTTTTCGTCATCGACAGCAAGCACCCGCAGCGCGGTCGAGGGTTCGTCAGTGTTCCAAGTCACAACCCATCCATCGTAACCGCCGCGTTCGGTGATCACACTGCCCAGCGGCGCGTCCGGTTCGGTGTGATGCCGTCGGCCCGCACCGGAATACTTTCTGTGTTCCTGAGGCAGGTGGGCGGACTCAGGTCTGGTTCGGTTGAGGGTCGGAGTCGGGGCACGTGGGTGCCACGATCGAGGGGGGCGGAATTCGCCGTCGCCGATGACGACAGGAATGCACATGAGCACAATGCGGGTACTGGCTGTGGCGGTGGCAGCGGCGGCGGGAATCGCGGTGGCCGGCGGCGGCATCGCCACTGCGGACACCGGCTCGGCCAGCGGTTCGGCGGAAGTGAAGAAGATGCTGGGCGGCTTGACCAGTGGTTCCGGCGAGAAGGATGTGTCGAGCGCTGAGTCGGGTTCGGGTTCGGGTTCCGGCGAGGAGGATGTGTCGAGCGGTGGATCGGGTTCGGCCTCGGGGTCTGCCGAGGGCCTCATGGAAAAGGCCGAGGCATTCGTGCAGAGTCTGACCAGCGGATCAGGGAAATAGGCTCGTCGCGGTAGCGAGGCCAACTGAAGGAGTCGCGCACCTTTTGTGTGCGGCTCCTTTCTCTTTCGTGCGCGCACCAGTGGTTCAGGCGCGAATCCCGGCACGGAATTTGGGAACCCGCATGCTGACTTTGGTCCCCGCGCCCGGTGCGGTCTCGACGACCAACCCGTAGTCGTTACCGAACGCGGCGCGCAGGCGGTCATCGACATTGGCGAGGCCAACATGGGCCGCCTCGCCGGTGCGGGCGGGTCCGGCACCGGTGTCGACGGCATCGAGCGCGCCCGAGCGCAGCAGATCGGGATCCATGCCGATGCCGTCGTCTTCGACGCTGATCAGGCAGTCTGTGCCCGCGTCGGTGGCGACGATGCTGAGTTGGCCGCCGCGGCCACCACCGGCGAGGCCGTGCCGGACCGCGTTCTCTACCAACGGCTGTAGAGCCAGGAACGGCAGGACGACGCCGAGAACTTCCGGTGCGATCCGCAATCGAACATCCAGTGCGTCACCGAAGCGAGCCTGTTCCAACGCCAGATACCGCTCGATATTGCGCAATTCGTCGGCCAGCACGGTGAATTCGCCTGCGGCACGGAAGGAATAGCGCGTGAAGTCGGCGAATTCGAGAATCAGCTCCCGTGCCCGATCCGGGTCGGTACGGACGAACGAGGCGATCGTATTGAGCGCGTTGTAGATGAAATGCGGACTGATCTGAGCCCGCAGAGCGCGCAGTTCCGCCCGATCGACCCGAGCTCGCGAGGCATCCAACTCGGCCAGCTCCAACTGCCCACACGCATACCGCGCCACCTCCGCGGCCGCCCCGAGCATCCCTGGCCCCGGCTTACCGGTCGTCACCATCCCCAGCGCCCCGACCGCCGCCCCCGCGTCGATCAACAACGGTTGCGCGATCAACGTGTGCTCGTCACCGGCAACCAGCACCGGACGCTCATCGGCAACAGCGCGTCGCGCCGCATCGGCGAACAGCGCGTGCATTCCCGTGTGCGGACCGTCCCAGGCCAGCAATGTCGCCTCGGCGTCGGCCACACCCAGCGCCTCGGCGCCGGCGAGCGCGCGCAGGTGTGGCGCGGCCTCGGTCGCCGACTCTTCGGTGAGCCCGCGCCGCAACGGCACCGCGGCCAGCGACGCGGTGTGCAGCGCTTGGTGAACGGCCCGCTGCGCGGGCGTGGTGACGACCCGCTGGGTCCGCCGCCACACCAGCAAAGCCACGATCAGTAGGGCGAGGGCCGCGGCGGTCACGATGAAGGTGGTCAACGAGTGGGCCGTTCCGAGTGCACCCACCGATTATGTCGGTGACCTTCACCACGACACGCCGCCCCACGCCGAGGTGCGGTTCGGGGCGCGCGCGCCGAGTGGCAAATGTGTCGGACCCCCGTGCATAGAATGCCAAGGCCAACCCCCGCCGACTCTATGGGAGGAAGGACCGTCTTGGCTCCGTCCGGATCGTTCGTTCACCTGCACAACCACACCGAGTACTCGATGCTCGATGGAGCGGCGAAGATCTCGCCGCTGTTCGCGGAGGCGGATCGGTTGGGCATGACCGCGGTCGGTATGACCGACCACGGCAACATGTACGGCGCCTCGGAGTTCTACAACAGTGCCAAGAAGGCCGGCATCAAGCCGATCATCGGCATCGAGGCCTACATCGCACCGGGCTCGCGTTTCGACACCAAGCGCGTGAAGTGGGGCGACCCCGGCCAGAAGGGCGATGACGTCTCCGGCTCGGGCGCCTACACCCACATGACGATGGTCGCCGAGAACGCGACCGGTCTGCGTAACCTGTTCAAGCTGTCGAGCCTGGCCTCGATCGAGGGCCAGCTGGGCAAGTGGGCGCGCATGGACGAGGAGATCATCGCCCAGCACGCCGAAGGAATCATCGCCACGACCGGCTGCCCGTCGGGTGAGGTGCAGACCCGTCTGCGCCTCGGCCATGATCGCGAAGCCCTCGAAGCCGCTGCGAAGTGGCAGGAGATCTTCGGCGCCGACAACTTCTTCCTCGAGGTGATGGACCACGGTCTGTCGATCGAGCGGCGGGTCCGTGAGGGCCTGATCGATATCAGCTCCCAGCTCGGTATCCCGCCGATCGCGACCAACGACTGCCATTACGTGACCAAGGACCAGTCGGTCAACCACGAAGCGCTGCTGTGTATTCAGACCGGTAAGACGCTCTCGGACCCGACCCGGTTCAAGTTCGACGGTGACGGCTACTACCTCAAGTCCGCCGCGGAGATGCGTGCCATCTGGGACGCCGAAGTCCCCGGCGCCTGCGACAACACCGAACTCATCGGCGAGCGCGTGCAGCCCTACGACGACGTCTGGGAACACCGCGACCGGATGCCGGTCTTCCCGGTGCCCGAAGGCCACACCCAGGCCACCTGGCTGCGTAAGGAAGTCCTCGACGGTCTCGATCGCCGCTTCCCCGACGGTCCCTCGCGCGAATACCTCGACCGGGCCGACTTCGAACTCAACGTCATCTGCGAAATGGGTTTCCCCGCCTACTTCCTCGTCGTCGGTGACCTGATCAAGCACGCGCTCGAAGTCGGCATCCGGGTCGGCCCTGGTCGTGGTTCGGCCGCCGGTTCGCTGGTCGCCTACGCGATGGGTATCACCAATATCGACCCCATCCCGCACGGGCTGCTGTTCGAGCGATTCCTCAATCCCGAGCGCGTGTCGATGCCCGATATCGATATCGACTTCGATGATCGCCGCCGCGGTGAGATGGTCCGCTACGCCACCGAGAAGTGGGGCAGTGACCGGGTTGCGCAGGTGATCACGTTCGGCACCATCAAGACCAAGGCCGCGATCAAGGACTCCGCGCGAGTGTTGTTCGGCCAGCCCGGTTTCGCTATCGCCGATCAGATCTCGAAGGCGTTGCCGCCGCCGATCATGGCCAAGGACATCTCGGTCGCGGGTATCACCGATCCGGATCATGAGCGGTACAAGGAAGCCGCCGAGGTTCGTGAACTGATCTCGTCCAATCCCGATGTCGCCAAGATCTACGAGACCGCGAAGGGTTTGGAAGGCCTGATCCGTAACGCGGGTGTGCATGCTTGCGCGGTCATCATGTCCTCGGAGCCGCTGACCGACGCGATCCCGGTGTGGAAGCGCGCGCAGGACGGTGCGATCATCACCGGTTGGGATTATCCGTCGTGTGAGGCCATCGGCCTGTTGAAGATGGACTTCCTGGGTCTGCGCAACCTCACCGTCATCGGTGATGCCCTGGAGAACATCAAGGCCAACCGCGGCATCGATCTGGACATGGACAACCTGCCGCTCGACGACCCGGCCACCTACGAATTGCTCGCCCGGGGTGACACTCTCGGCGTGTTCCAGCTCGACGGCGGTGCGATGCGCGACCTGCTGCGCCGCATGCAGCCCACCGGTTTCGGCGATATCGTCGCCGTCCTCGCGCTGTATCGCCCCGGCCCGATGGGCATGAATGCCCACAACGACTACGCCGACCGCAAGAACAACCGCCAAGAAGTCAAACCGATCCACCCCGAGCTCGAAGAACCACTGAAAGAGATCCTGGCCGACACCTTCGGCCTGATCGTCTATCAGGAACAGATCATGCAGATCGCGCAGAAGGTGGCCGGGTACTCGCTCGGCCAAGCCGATATCCTGCGCCGCGCGATGGGTAAGAAGAAGCTGTCGGTGCTGGAAGAGGCTTATGCCGGCTTCCGTGACGGCATGCTGGCCAACGACTTCTCCGAACCCGCCATCAAGGCGCTGTGGGACACGATTCTCCCGTTCGCCGGTTACGCGTTCAACAAGTCGCACGCCGCCGGGTACGGCCTCGTCTCCTTCTGGACCGCCTACCTCAAGGCCAATTATCCGGCCGAGTACATGGCCGGTCTGCTCACATCGGTCGGTGACGACAAGGACAAAGCCGCGATCTACCTGTCGGACTGCCGCAAGATGGGCATCACGGTGCTGCCGCCCGATGTCAACGAATCGGAGCTGAACTTCGCCTCCGTCGGCACCGATATCCGCTTCGGCCTCGGCGCGGTCCGCAATGTCGGCACCAACGTGGTCGGCTCGATCATCGCCGCGCGCAAGGAGAAGTCGAAATTCACCGACTTCTCCGACTACCTCAACAAGATCGACGCGATCGCCTGCTCCAAGAAGGTCACCGAATCCCTCATCAAGGCAGGCGGTTTCGATTCCCTCGGGCATCCGCGCAAGGGCCTGCTGTTGATCCACTCGGATGCGATCGACGCGGTGATGTCGACCAAGAAGGCCGAGGCGATCGGCCAGTTCGACCTGTTCGGTGGACTCGGTGACGGCGACGAATCGATGGCGTCGGTGTTCAATGTCAAAGTCCCCGAGGACGAATGGGAGACCAAGCACAAGCTCGCCCTCGAACGCGAGATGCTGGGCCTCTACGTGTCCGGGCATCCGCTCAACGGTGTCGAGCACGTGCTGGCCGCCCAGGTCGACACGCCCATCCCGGCGATCCTGGAAGGCGACGTCAAGGACGGCGCGCAGGTGACCATCGGTGGCATCCTCGCCTCGGTGAACCGCCGCATCAACAAGAACGGCCTGGCCTGGGCTTCGGCCCAGCTGGAGGACCTCACCGGTGGCGTGGAAGTGCTGTTCTTCCCGCAGTCGTACTCGGTGTACGGCATGGATGTGGTCGAAGACGCCGTGGTGCTGGTGAAGGCCCGCGTCTCGGTCCGTGACGACCGCATCTCGCTGATCGCCAACGACCTTGTCGTACCGGACCTTTCGGCCATCGGCGTGGCCAAACCGGTGTCGGTCGTGATGACCACCCGCATGTGCACACCCGACAAACTCGGCGAACTCAAGAAGGTCCTCACCCGCCACCAGGGCACCTCGGACGTCTTCATCCGCCACGTCGGCGCCCGCGAGAAAACCACCATGCTCAAACTCGACGACGCCTGGCGGGTCTCCCCGTCCTCGGCATTGATGGGCGACCTGAAAGCACTGCTCGGCCCGGGCTGCCTCGGCTGAGTGAGCCCGCAACGGCGAAGCCACCCGCAGAGCTGCGAGCGGCTTCGCCGACTGGTCCGGGCTACAGAGTGGTGAACTCGGGCGTCCGAGCCACGGAAGAGACAGCGGCGGTGCTGGGTTCACGCTCCAGCCGGTGAGACACCGCGACGGTGGCGAGCATTGCCAGACCGAAGGCTGCGCCGATCGAGCCGACCGAGGCGTAGCCGAGCCCCGCACCGATTGCCAGTCCACCGAGCCACGGGCCGACCGTGATCCCGACGTTGAACGCCGAGAAGTTGGTCGCCGCGGCCAGCGTCGGCGCACCGTCGGCCAGCGCGAAGACGCGAGTGTTCAATGCCGGGTTCGTGGCGAAACCGAAAGCGCCGAGAAGCGGGACGAGCACGATCATCGCTGCGGGGGAGTGCGCGCTGATGGCGATCGCGATCGCGACCGTCGACATCCCGGCAGCCCCCACATACAGGGTCCGGAACGGATGTGCGTCGGCGAAGCGACCACCGATGGTGATCCCGATCAACCCGCCGACACCGTACAGACCCAATACCGCCGGGACCCACGCAACCGCGATGCCGGTGGTGCCGGTCAGCATCGCGCCGAGGTAGGCGAAGGTGACGAATGCCGAACCCGTCGAGAGCGCGGTGGCGCCGTAGGACACCCACAGCCGTGGATTCGCCATCACCCGTAATTCGCCGCGCAGCGCCGCGACAGTGGCGGGCCGACCGCCGGGAACCTTCGCGAGCACACCGATCATGGTCAGCGCGGACAGGCCGGCGACCGCCCAGAAGGCCGCGCGCCAGCCCAGATGTTGGCCGATGACGGTGCCTGCGGGCAGTCCGATGATCGTGGCGATGGTGAGTCCGCCCGCGACGATGCTCATCGCCCGCCCCCGCGATTGTGGCGCCACCAGGCTCATCACGGTCGCCGCGGCCAGCGCCCAGAACCCGGCGTAGACGAAGGCGCTCACCACTCGTGTCCCGAAGATCACCCAGTAGTCGCTGCTCAGCGCGCCGACGACATGGGCGGCAACGAAGATCGCGAGGAAGGCTAGTAGTGCGTCACGGCGAGGCCAGCGCAGCGTCACCACGGCCAGCAGCGGTGCGCCGACCAGCATGCCCAGCGCGAAGGCCGAGATGAGCAGTCCCGCACTGGGAATGGAGACGCCGAGGTCGGCAGCCATTTCGGGCAGGAGACCGGCGAGCATCAGCTCGGAGGTGCCCTGGGCGAAGATGGACAGGCCGAGGATGTAGACAGCGACTGGCACGACAGACCTTTCTTGTGGCGACTGTTTTGAATCAATCAGTCCAAAACGAGGACATGATGATAGGTAGCGAGGCTCGGGGATCTCAGAGGCAGTGCATCGCGGTATCGGCGATGGCGGTGAGGGTGGCGCGGTCCGCACCGCCGCGCGCTGCGACCCGCATGCCGCTGATGGTGGCGGTCAGGAACTGGGCGATGGCGCGTGCGTCGCGATCGGCGGTGAATTCGCCTGCGCGCTGGCCGCTTTCGATTGTCGCGGTGAGTGCGTCGAGGCGACGCTCCCCATCGGCGTGCAGGGTTGCCCGTGCGTCGGCATCGTGTGGGGCGAGCTCGACGATCGAGTTGACTACGAGGCAGCCCGCCGGTTCGGTCTCCGGCGCCTCGGCGGCCCGGCGCAGAACGGTGGCGATCCGCTCCCTGGCCGGGGCGTCGCTGTCGAGGATGTCGAACAGTGGCGCGTTCTTCGTGGCGATGTAGTGCTGCAGGGCGCGATCGAACAGGTCACGTTTGCTGGTGAAGGTGTTGTAGATGCTGCTGCGACCCAAACCTGTTGCGGTGCACAGGTCCTGGGTGGAGGTCGACTCGTAACCGGCAGACCAGAATGCCCGCATTGCAGCGTCCACCGCACGGTGCTCGTCGAATTCCTTGGGTCGGGCCACGTCGACGACCGTAGCATGTTTTGAACAGGTCGGTCCAAAAAAGTGCTGTGTGCGAACACAGCGACATCGGCGATCCTGCTGTGGTGGGTCGTGATAGCAGCCCCGCGAACTACGAGCTAGCGTCGAGAGACGTGACGTCCGTGCCGCTGCTCGACTCGCCACCGCACTCCCGCGACCCGTCGCGGGCGGTCTCGTGGCGAATGTCAGGGCGAGCGGCACTGGTCGTCGCGGCGGTGCTGATCGTGGCGCAGCTGGGGTTGCGCGGCTGGATCGCGGCGTCCGGGTTCTTCTACTGGGACGATTTTCTGCTGATCGGGCGGGTGAGCAGTCAGCCACTGTTCTCGACAGAACTGCTGTTCACCAGTCACGACGGTCACGTGATGCCGCTCGCCTTCGTGCTGACCTGGCTGGTCACCGAGGCGGCGCCGATGAACTGGGCGGCCGCGGTCGTCGTGCTGGTGGGCTTGCAGGTGCTCGCGTCGCTGGCTGTGTTGCGTCTGCTCGTGGTGCTGCTCGGGATGCGGGCGCGGATGCTGGTGCCGTTGGTCTTCTACCTGTTCGTGCCGTTGACGGTGCCCGCGTTCGCCTGGTGGTCGGCGGCGGTGAACGCGCTGCCCTTGCAGATCGCCCTTGCCTGGGTGAGCGCCGACGCGGTGCGGTTGGTGCGGACCGGGCAGCGTCGGTACGCGGTCTCGGGCGCTGTGGTGTTCGCGGTGGCGTTGCTGTTCTTCGAGAAATCGGTGGTCGTGCTGCCGGTGGCTTTCGCCGTTGTCGTGCTGGCCGCGCACGTGACGGGCGGGTCGGTGCGTGAGGCCGCCCGGCGTGGGGCTGTGCTCTGGACGGCGGGAGGGGCGGTGTTGCTGGCTTGGTCGGCGTGCTTCCTGCTCGTCATCCAACGTCCGCGCGGACTCTCGGCTCCCGAACACCCCGGCGCCCTGTGGAGCCGGGCACTGTCGGATGGTTTGGTGCCCGCACTGTTCGGCGGCCCGTGGCGCTGGGAACGCTGGCAACCCTCCACCCCGTGGGCGGATTCGCCGAGCGTGCTGATCGCGCTGAGTTGGGTGACGCTGATCCTGTTCGCGGCGTGGACGATTCGCGCTCGCAGCCGAGTTATCGCGATCTGGGTGTGCGCCGCCGGATACGCGGTTCTGACCATCGCGCCTGTCGTCATCCTGCGCGACGGCCCGAGCACCGCGGGTCTGCTCCTGCAATCGGTACGCTATTTCGCCGACTTCGCCGTGATCGCCACTGTCGCGCTCGCGCTGATTGCCGTAGCACCCCGCCGACACCGGTCGAGTTCGGTGCGGGGATCGAACAAGACTGCACGCCAAGAGGTTCCGGCGGGCGTCGATCTCACACGCATCGTCAACGGGCTGGCTCCGATCGAGACGAGACGAGACGGTCGAGCGTGGCAGACGGCGGGTATCGCGGCGGTCGTCGTGTTCCTCGTGAGCAGCGTGTACTCGACGGTCACCTTCACCAGATCATGGGAACCGAGCCCGGCCCGCACCTACGTCACCGGTGTTCACGCCGCGCTCCCCGGTGTCGCCGACGCACCACTCCTACCCCAAGAAGTCCCGTGGAACGTCCTGAACCCCTTGGCATTCCCCGAGAACATGACCGACCGCGTCTTCGCCCCGCTGGCAACCCCCACCACCTTCGCCCTGTCGACCCCACGCCTGCGCATGATCACCGACGAAGGCGCCATCGTCGACGCCCAGGTCTGGTGGAATCGCGCCATCGTCGAGGGCCCCGAACCCCGCTGCGGCTACCGCGTGCCCGGCACCACCGGCGTCAACCTCCCGCTCGACGGGCCCATGCAGATCCGCGACTGGACCGCCCAGGTCAACTACAACGCCGAACGTGACGGCCGGATCGCCCTGTCCTTCGAAGGCGAGACCGAAACGATCGCCGACGTGCGCGCGGGCCTGAACATCGTGTACGTCCGGCTGCTCGGTGGCGGCGACACCTTGCGGATCAGGTCCCTCGACGACCGGCAGTCGCTGTGTATCGGCGCCGGACCGGTCGGCGTCACCGCGCACTCGCAGTGAACGAGCACACCGGCGCGAGGCATGCGATGCTGGGCCGATGAGGCAGTTTCGGGTGTGGGCACCGGAGGCACGAGAGGTGCGGCTGCGACTTGACGGGGTCGAGCACCCGATGCGAAGAAACGGCGGCGGGAACTGGTCGGTGCACGTCGACGCAGGTCAGGGGACCCGCTACGGGTTCCTGATCGATGACGACGCGACGGTACTGCCCGATCCGCGCTCACCCCGCCAACCCGACGGCGTGCACGAAACCTCCGCCGTCCACGACCTCGACCCCTCGGTCTGGACCGACCGGAACTGGACCGGCAGACCACTGGCAGGCTCGGTGTTCTACGAACTCCACATCGGCACCTTCACCCCCGAAGGCACCTTCGACGCGGCGATCGAGCACCTGGACCATCTCGTCACCCTCGGCGTCACCACCGTCGAACTCATGCCGGTCAACGCCTTCGACGGCACCCACAACTGGGGCTACGACGGCGTGCTCTGGTACGCGGTGCAGGAGAGCTACGGGGGCCCCGACGGCCTGCAACGCTTCGTCGACGCCTGCCACGCCCGCGGTCTGGCCGTCTGCCTCGACGTGGTCTACAACCACCTCGGCCCCTGCGGAAACTACCTGCCCCGCTTCGGCCCCTACCTCGCGACCGGCCGCAACACCTGGGGTCAAAGCCTCAACCTCGACGGACCGGGTTCGGATGCGGTGCGCACCTACGTCATCGACAACGCCCTGCGCTGGCTGCGCGAATTCCACATCGACGCACTGCGCATCGACGCCGTCCACGCGCTCGTCGACCGCACCGCCACCCACCTCCTGGAGGAACTCAGCGTCGAAACCACGGCGCTGGCAGCACATCTGGGCCGCCCGCTGAGCCTGATCGCCGAGAGCGATCTCAACGACCCCCGCCTGATCACTCCGCGCGCGGCTGGCGGCTACGGCCTGACCGGCCAGTGGAACGACGACCTGCACCACGCCGTCCACACCGCGGTCTCGGGCGAAAGGCAAGGCTACTACGCCGATTTCGGTTCCCTGGCCTGCCTCATGCAGACCCTCACGCACGGGTTCTTCCACGCCGCAACATATTCCAGCTTCCGTGGCCGCACCCACGGTGCCCCACTGCCACGCGACCTCGTCCCCGGCAGTGCCCTGCTCGGCTACACCTGCAACCACGATCAAATCGGCAATCGCGCGATCGGCGACCGGCCCAGCGCCTATCTCACCCCCGGCCAGCTCGCGGTGAAGGCGGCGCTGGTGCTGCTCTCGGCGAGCACCCCGATGCTGTTCATGGGGGAGGAGTGGGGCGCGCGAACCCCGTTCCAGTTCTTCACCTCCCACACCGACCCCGTTGTCGCCGCGGCCACCGCCTCCGGGCGCCGCGCCGAATTCGCCGAGCACGGCTGGTCCACCGACGAGGTGCCCGACCCGCAGGACCCGGCCACCTTCACCCGCTCCAAGCTCGACTGGACCGAGGTCGGCGGCGAACCGCACGCCCGGCTGCTCGCCTGCTACCGCGGCCTGCTCGCCCTGCGTAAGTCGCGGCCCGAGTTCACCGATCCCTGGCTGGAACGCGTGTGGGCCGACTATGACGAGGCACAACGTTGGTTCATCCTCCGTCGTGGCCGAATAGCGGTGGTGTGCAACCTCGCTGAGGACGAAGTGGTGATCCCGGTGCACGGTCGCGTACTGCTCGCCTGGTCACCCGCCACGGAAAGTGGTGCGGGAACACTCATTTCGGGCCACAGCTTCGCCGTACTCGAGGAAGGTGACGGCGCGGGCACGGTGATCACGCAGTGATGACGCCCGGCCACGGGTCGGCCACAGTCCGAAACGAGCCGTTGCCGAATGGACATAACGCCGTATAGTCAGATGATGAGCAACGACGCTTACGGGCAGGAAAGCGCTGCCCTCCCGGCCGGTGTCGGGGGCTACGCCCCGGCTGGATTCGGCCCGCTGGTGCGCGCATTCGCCACCTTGATCGGCAACCGTCGCGACGCGGGCGGGGCACTCGCGGTCTACCGGCACGGAGAACCGCTCGCCCATTTCTGGATCGGCAGCGCGGGCGACCGACCCTGGAACGCGAACACCGCTCCGATCGTGTTCTCCGCGACCAAGGGCGTGACCGCCACTGTCATCCACCGCCTCGCCGATCGCGGCCTGATCGACTACCAGGCCCCGGTCGCCGAATACTGGCCGCGCTTCGCCGCGCACGGCAAGGGCGCGATCACCGTCGCCGACGTGCTCACCCACCGGGCCGGACTGTCGTCGCTGTCCGCGGTCGCCGACACCGCCGCCGAAGCCCTCGATCACGAGCTGATGGAGGACCGCCTCGCGCTGTCCAGGCCCGACCGGATGCTCGGCACCCCCACCTACCACGCCCTGACCTACGGCTGGCTGCTCGCGGGCATTGCCAGAGGCGTCACCGGTCGCAGCATGAGCGAGCTGATTCGCAGCGAGGTCACCGATCCGCTCGGCATCGACGGCATCCACCTCGGGCGCCCGCCCGCAGACTCGTCGACCGAATACGCCCAGCTCGCGGGCGCGCACATGAGCTTCGCCGCGCACCCGCTCGCCGCCGGTTTCCTCGCCAAGGTCGGCTTCCGGCTACCCGGACCGCTCGGTGCGGCCGCCCGCTGCCTGTTCGTGCCCGGCCTCGACGCGATCCTCGACGGTGAGGACCCGCCGGTCCTGAACACCGAGATGCCCGCGGGCAACGGTGTCGCGACCGCCGCCGGACTGGCGAAGATGTACGCCGCGCTGGCCGACGGCGTCACCGTCGACGGCTCGCCGTTCCTGTCGCCGAGCACGCACGCCACGATCCGCCGGATCCAGACCTACCGGCTCGACCACGCGCTGTTCTACCTGCCGATGATGTGGCATCTGGGCTATCACTCGCTGCCCGTGCCCGGCGCACGGCACGCTTTCGGTCACATCGGCCTGGGCGGTTCGTTCGGCTGGGTCGACCCGCAGTCGGGCCTGTCGGTGGCCTACGTGCACAACCGCCTCGACCAGATCCTGCTGCCCTACGACCAGTTCGCCATGGGCTGGCTGCTGCCGCTGGTGCTGTCGAGTGTGCGCGCGAGCCGCGAACCCCGGCGCCGTGCGGACCGTGCGGCGGCCTGACTACGTGAGGTAGCGGTAGGCGGGGGAGCCCGGTTCCAGGCGTTCGGCCTGGATCGGGGACTCCTCGATGCGATGCATCAGCGAGGCCAGGTCGTCGGTCGCACCGAGTTCGATGCCGACCAGCGCCGCCCCGGTGTCGCGGTTGTTGCGCTTGACGTACTCGAACATGGTGATGTCGTCGTCGGGGCCGAGGACATCGTCGAGGAAGCGGCGCAGCGCACCGGGTTCCTGCGGGAAGTCGACCAGGAAGTAGTGCTTGAGACCGCGGTGCACGAGCGAGCGTTCGATGATCTCGCCGTAGCGCGAGACATCGTTGTTGCCGCCCGAGACCAGCACCACGACGGTGCTGCCGGGTTCGACATCGATCTCGGCCAGCGCCGCGGTGGCCAGCGCGCCTGCGGGCTCGGCGATGATGCCTTCGCTCTGGTAGAGGTCGAGCATCGCAGTGCAGATGGCGCCCTCGTCGACCAGCATCACCCGGAAAGGTGCTGTGCCGGTGTGGGTTTCGGGTGTGGTGAGCAGCGGCAGCGAGGCATGCGAGACCATCTTCCCGCCGAACGACGCGGCCGCTCGGTAGGGCAGATCGCCGATGCGGCGCACGGCGGCACCGTCGACGAACGGGTCGATCTCGGGCAGCGTCACCGGCGCACCGGCCACCAGCGCCGCGGTGAGCGAGGCCGCACCCGCGGGTTCGACGCCGAGCAGACCGGTCTGCGGCGCCCGTTCACGCAGGTAGGTGCCGATGCCTGCCAGACAGCCACCGCCGCCGACCGGCACGATCACCAGGTCGGGCGCGGTGCCGAGCTGCTCGAGGAATTCCGCGGCGATGGTGCCCTGACCGGCGGCCGTGCGGGCGTCGTCGAACGGCGGGACCATGGTGGCGCCGGTGCGGGCGACATCGTCGGCGGCGGCCGCTGCGGCGGCGTCGTAGGTCTCGCCGACCGCGATCAACTCGACGAACTCGCCGCCGTGCACGCGAATACGGTCACGCTTCTGCTTGGGGGTGGTGGTCGGCACGTAGATGCGCCCGCGCACACCCATCGCCCGGCAGGCGAAGGCCACGCCCTGTGCGTGGTTGCCCGCGCTCGCGGCCACCACGCCGGCCGCGCGTTCGGCGGGGGTGAGTTGCACCATCAGGTTGTAGGCGCCGCGCAGCTTGTAGGAGCGGACCGCGGTCAGGTCCTCGCGCTTGAGGTAGACCTGCGCGCCGGCGCTCGCCGACAGGCGTGCGCTGTACTGCAACGGTGTCGGCTCGATGATGTCGGAAATTCGCTTGGCGGCGGCGTCGATCTCGTCCGCGGACAGCGGCGGACGGATTACGGACACTTCGGCGACGTCAGCGATGGGGGGCACCTCGACAATGCTACCGAGGCCCTCGCCACGCTCGATCAGTGGAACCACCCGCCGTCGCAGTGCCGGCGAGTGGGCTCCCACCTGCGGGTTTCAGCGCGGGGTGAGGACGAAGACCGGGATCACGCGATCGGTCTTCTTGGTGTACTCGTCGTAGTCGGGCCACACGGCGACCGCGCGCTCCCACCACCGCGCACGTTCCTCGCCGAAGACCTCGCGCGCGGTGTAGTCCTTGGTGGTGGTGCCGTCGCGCAGTTCGACGTGCGGATCGGCCTTGATGTTGTAGTACCAGACGGGGTTCTTCGGCGCCCCGCCCAGCGAGGCCACGACGGCGTACTCACCGTCGTGCTCGACCCGCATCAGCGGCGTCTTGCGCAGCTTGCCGGTCTTGGCGCCCTTGGTGGTGAGCAGGATGACGGGCTTGCCTTGCATCGAGGTGCCCTCGGTGCCGCCGGAATTCTCGTAAGCCTCGGCCTGTTCGCGTGCCCAGTCCGAGGTGCTCGGTGCGTACTCTCCTGTCAATGGCATGACCTGCACAACGAATCAACGCTATGTGATGTTCCCGACAGAGTCACTCGGGAAAGTTCGGTGGCCCGAACTTCGATGTGCGCCTATCCTGGTCTGCATGGCAGTGCTCACCTCACCGGCAGCATCCGCGACCGTCGACATCGCGGGTAGCGCCTGGCCGGTCTACAAGCTCGAGGCGCTCGTCGCCGCGCTCGTGGTCGGTTCGCTGTTGCTGCTGATCGTCGGGTCGCCGCAGGTCGCGGTGCTGGCCGGGGCCGCAGTTGCCGCCGTTCGCTGGACTATCGGCGCCACCCGCACCGCATCACGCAGCTGATTCGACGCGCCTGACGTCCGCCTAGATCTCCGGCGCCCATATGGTTCGGGCCGAGCTGGTTCCCTCTGATTCGAGTCCCGTGCCCGCTCACTCCGCCAGTTCGAGCGCGCTCAACTCCGCGCGCGAGAGCACACCCAGCTTCGGATACGCCTTGTAGAGGTGATGGCCGACCGTGCGGTGGCTCAGGAACAGCCGCGCCGCGATCTCCCGATTCGACAAGCCCTGCGCCGCCAGCCGCACGATCTGTGACTCCTGCGGGGTGAGCGAGCTCAGCGGTCCGCCGCTCGCTCGCGCACCGGTGCCGACCCCGAGTGCGCCGAGTTCGGTGCGGGCGCGTTCGCTCCACGGTGCCGCGTCGAGCCGGTCGAACAGGGCCATCGCCTGTTCGAGTTGGGTGCGCGCGTCGACCTTCCGTTTGTCGCGGCGCAGCCATTCGCCGTAGAGCAGTCGGGTGCGGGCTTCGTCGAACGGCCGGTTCGTGGCGAGTGCGGATCGGAAGTGCTGCTCGGCGTCCGGTCCGTCGGCCAGCAACGCACGTCCACGGGCGGCCAGTGCCGCGATCCATTCCTGTCCGGCCCGCTGCGACCACTGGTTGAGCCGATCGAGCGCCTCGGTGGCGCGGTCGGTCGCGCCGAGCCGAACCGCCACTTCGATCTGATCCGGAAGCGTGCGCAGCCCGATCACGTGATGCCGAGCCGGCTCGACCGTCATATGCGCGAGCTCTGTCCGCGCCAGTTCCAGCCTGCCCTCGCCGAGTGCCAGCAGGGCCACGGCGGCATGCGCCCACGACGCACCGACCGCGCCCGGCCCACCGAATTCCTCGGCTACCGCCCGCTCGGCATGCTCGTCACACGATGCCGAATCACCTTGTAGCGCAGCGAGATACGCCAGGAACGCATGGATCTGACTGACCCATTGCGCCTGCCCGATGTCGCGGGCGATCCGCAATCCCTCTTCGGCCGCGATCCGGCTCTCCTTCGGCCGTCCACCGAACAGCAACCCCTCGGATCGAAAGAACAGCAGCGGCGCGAGCACCCCGATCCGCCCTTGCTCTCGGCCTTCCCTGATCAACTCACCGGCCAGCTCCTCGACCTGCTCGTCCTGCCCGACCACCAGGCCGCTGCCGCACAGTTGCACGAGATCAGCCGGACTTTCCGCCCCGCTCGCCTTGGCGGCAGCGGCGGCATCCCGCAGGTCAGCGACCCACTGTCCCGTCACCGACCCGGTCAGGTACCGAGCGATCGGCGTCGCGGGATCGTCTTCCACCAGCCGCAGCGTCGCCAGTACGGCCGCGACTTCGTCGAGTTCCTCCGGCCCGAGATACCACCCGGTGTGCACCGCCTTGGTCAGGATTCGCGCCGCACCACGAGGATCGCTGTCCCGCACCGCCACAGCCGCCGCCATCAACCGTCGATGCGCGGAACCCGGCTTGCCACCGGCGAATTCGGCTTGTGCCCGCACCAAGTCCAGTCGCAGCCCGTACCCGCTACCACCGAACTGCTCCCCGTCGCCTACCCCTGCGGCGCTGTACGGCTCGCGTCCACTCGGGCCGCCATCCGCCAGGCCGTTGCGGGCAACCTCGGTCACCTGTGTACGGACGTCGAATTCGACGCTGTGTGGCGAGGATTCGCCAGTAGGTGACGCGAGTTCGGTGCGTTCCGTATCGAGCTGAGGGGCGCCGGATATCGAACCGGGTCGCGAGGTAGTCGGCGGACCGACCGCCTCGGCCCTGATCTCGCTCGACAAGGCCGCGGCTCGCTCGGCCAACCGCTCCGCGCGGTCGGTGAGGCCTGCCTCCGTCGCGGACTCGGCGGCGAGGACGAGTCGGCGCACGCGGGCGTTCGTGTCGATGCTCAGCGCGGCCGCACGATCGTAGGCGGCCACAGCGGCGTGGAGGCCGTGGCGGCGCCGGGCCCGGTCGGCCGTTCGCTCCAGTGCGGTCGCGGTGTCTTCGTCGGGACCTGTTGCGGCGCTGGCGAGATGCCACGCGCGCACATCGGCGGCTTCGGCATCGGTCAGTGCGTCGGCGAGCGCGCGATGGGCGGCCAGACGATCGGTGAGCGCGGCGCCCTGGTACACCGCCGACCGCATCAGCGGATGGTGCCAGGTCAGCGCCTGACCGTCGGCACCGATCAGGCCCGCGTCCTGGGCGGGTTGCAGATCCCGCAGTGACGCACCGAGGTCGGCCGCGGCACGCAGAATCGGCGCCAGATCCGCCGCACCGGCCGCCGCCGCGATCAGCAGGACGGTCCGCGTGGCCGCGGGCAAGCGGGTGACCCGACCGTGGAAGGCCAACTGCAACCGCTGCGTCAACGGCAAGGGATTCGCATCACCGTCCTCGCCGACTACGCTCGGAAGTTCCAGCAGTGCAAGCGGATTACCACCCGACTCGGCGAGCAATCGATACCGTACGGCCGGACTCAGCGGCGTTGTCCCGGCATCGAGCAGCGCCGCCGACGCATCGGGGCGTAACCCCGACAGCGCGAGTTCCGTCAGCCCGGGCGCGGGAAAATCCTGCGGCCCCGACCGCGTCGCGAACAGCATCACCACACCTTCAGCATCGAGCCTGCGCGCCGCGAACAACAGTGCCTCCGCGCTGGCCTGATCCAGCCAGTGCGCGTCATCGATCACGCACAGCAGCGGCCCCTGCGCCGCCTCCTCCGCGAGCAGGGTCAACACCGCCAGCCCGATCAGCATCCGATCGGCGGGAGCACCGTCGCCGAGCCCGAATGCCGCTTCGAGGGCGTCTCGCTGGCGCGACGGCAGTTGCCGCACCAGCGCCATGCCCGGCCGGACCAGCAGATGCAGTGCCGCGAAGGGCAATTCGGCCTCGGACTCGATGCCCGCACTGCGCACGGTCGGAAAACCTTGCGTCGCCGCGTAATCCAGCAGCGCGGTCTTGCCGATCCCGGCCTCACCACGCAACACCAAGGCCCCGCTTCGACCCGTGCGCGCCGCACTGAGCAGGTCATCGATCCTGGCCTGTTCGTCGTCGCGTCCGTGCAGCATGGGCTCCACCGTATCGCCGTACCGGTACCGGCAGTAGTAGCGACGGAAAAAGTACCTATAGGCGACTGATTCGACCGACCCCCATGGCGCCATAACGTTGTACCCATCGCAGGAACAACCAGCGAAACGCCAGCTCAAAGCCTATATCGGAGGTCGAGATGAACACCGTCGTCGCGCAGTACCTGGAAGCCTGGAACACCCGCGAGCCCGCCGCCCGCCGCTCCGCGGTCGCCCGCCTGTTCACCCCGGACGCCCGCTACGTGGACCCGCTGGTCGCGGTCACCGGCCACGCCGAACTCGAGGCCGCCATCGTCGGCGTCCAAGCCCAGTTCCCCGACTGGACCTTCACCCTCGCAGGCCCGATCGACGCCCACCACGACCAGGTCCGCTTCACCTGGGGCCTCGGCCCCGCCGACGCCCCCGCCGTAGTGATCGGCTTCGACGTCGCCGTCCTCACCGACGGCCGCATCAACAGCGTCTTCGGCTTCCTCGACCAGGTCCCCGCCGCCTGACGCGACAGCGTTCACCAAATGCATTCGCACCCAAGGAGATTTGCCATGACAACCGCCACCACCCCGTCCCGCCTGTCCGCCCTGTTCGCCTCCGGCGAGAACCTGCTGCGTCTGTCCCTTCGCCTCGACGCCGTCGTTACCACCGCCAACGGCCTTGCCTACCTCGCCCTGGCACAACCACTGGAACGGTTGCTCGGCCTCGACGCCACCGTCGGCCTGGCGATCGGCGCCTTCCTCACCGCGTACGGCATCGGCGTCGCGCTCGTCGGCCGTCCGGCGCGCACCAACCGTGCGGCGGCGTCGGCGGTGGCGATCGGCAACACCGCCTGGGTGGTGGCCAGCCTCGCAGCCGTGGTGACCGGCTTGCTCGGGCTCACCACGGTCGGTGCGGTGTGGGCGGTTATGCAGTCGGCGACCGTCGGCGGTTTCGCCGCCCTGCAGTACCTCGGCCTGCGTCGCAGCCGCTGAGCCGATCACGAGAGGGCCGAGGCGCCATGCTTCGGCCCTTTCCTCGTGCCCGCGCCGGTGAAGTGCTGTGCTCGCTCGAATGCGGTGTCCGGGTACCGGATCCTACGCGTAGATGCTCAGCGCACCAACAGGGCAACCGGCAAGCGGGCGAACAGCTTTTCCAATCGGGCGTTACCCGCGTAAGTATTGCCGGTCAGGCGGTCAGTCCAATTACCTTGTGGCAGCGGTAGAGTGGTGTCGAGCCAGCCTGTCGCGGCGAGCCCCACCGAATGCCGGGTCGCCGCGACGATCACCTCCGGTGCTTCACCCGCGGGACCCCGCCCGTAGGCGACGAACCGATGAGCGTGCTCACCGGCGGCATACAGCGGCCGGTACATCCCGCCGACGAAACATTCCGGCCGCTCCCGGCGCAACCACAGCGCATACGCCACCACCCACATCTTCGCGGCGCCGGTGGTATCCAGAGTCGGTGTGTCGGTGAGTGACTGGAGCATCCCGACCCGGGTGGCGAAATTGACCGGGCGCCGATTGTCGGGGTCGACGAGGGAGTCCTCCCACAGCTCGGTGCCCTGATAGATATCGGGAATTCCCGGCGCGCCAAGCTGCAACAGCTTCTGTGCCACCGCATCCGACCATGCGTGCGGCGCGAGTTCATGGGCCAGGTCTCCGATTCCGGTACCGACCGGCCCATCGATCACCGCGTCGAGCCAGCCGTGCACGGCCGATTCGAACTCCGCGTCGGGCTCCTCCCACGACGTCTTCGTCCCCGCCTCGCGAATCGACTTCTCCGCGAACATGTGCAGCCGATCCCGCAGCCCCGGCACCGACGACGCGGGTCGCCCGTCGGCGGGCCACACCCCGAACATGTTCTGCAACAAGAACAGTGCCGTCGCCCCGTCGGGCGCGGGGGTCGTCTCCAACCATCCACGCACCCGCTGCGACCACACATCGGCGACCTGCGACAGCACCCCGATCCGGGCGCGCACATCTTCGCCGCGCTTGGTGTCGTGGGTCGAGATCGTCGTCATGGTCGCGGGCCAGCGCTGCGCGCGTTCACTGTTGGACAGGTGGAAGTCGTTGATGGTGTGCCCGAATCGCGCCGGATTACCACCCACCTCCTGCAGCGACACCAGCCGCGCACCCTGGTAGAACATGGTGTCCTCGACCGACTTCGCGGTGATCGCCCCGCACACCTGCGAGAACCTGGTCGCCGCTTCACCGCCCACCGACAGGGCGGTCACCAGCACCGAAAGCGGTGCCGTCAGTTCGGCATTGCGCTTCTCCACCTCCGCCACGACCGCGGCCGTCATGCCCGCCAGTGGCGCGTAGTCCACCCGGTACACCGGCATGAAAGCCAGCACCTCGATGGTCGCGTTGGTCACCGCGAGGGTGTCAAAACTGCCCGCGTTGCCGTCGCGTTTGATCGCGGCCACCAACCGCCGGATCTCCGGCGCCAGAATGGTTTCCGCGACCGCTCGCTTGATCCGATGCTCGGTCTCACCGAACCACGCCCGATCGCTGCCGTGTCCCGCGACGTGCTGGGACAGCTCGGTCAGCGGCGCCTCGCCCGCCGGATCGATCAGCACCCCACCGAGATCGGCGAGCGCGTCGTACCCGGTGGTTCCGTCGATCGGCAGCGTCGCGTCCAGGGGTTCGCGATTGGCGAGGATCTTCTCCACCAACAGCAGCCGTTGCGGTCCGATCAGTCTGCGCAACCGCGTCAGATACGCACTCGGATAAGACAATCCGTCCGGATGGTCGACCCGAACCCCATCGATCAGATCGTGTTCGCACCAGGCCGCCAGCTCCCGGTGCGTCGCCTCGAACACCTCCGGGTCCTCCTGCCGGAGCGCGGCCAGGCTGCTCACCGCGAAGAACCGCCGATACGTGCACACCCCCGCCTTCCAGCTGACGAGGCGGTAGTGCTGGCGGTCGTGGATGCGCAGTGCGTTGTCGCCGTCGGTGCCCGCCGCGATCGGGAATCGCAGATCGTGCAGTGCCAGCATCGGTTCCGGCCCGGACCGGTCCACGGTGAGCGCGGCCGGATCGTTCTCGTTCTGCAGAACCGGGAGCGCCAGTCGTCCGCCCGCGCCGTTGCCCGAGCTCCAGTCGATGTCGAAGAACTTGGCGTACTTCGACTTGCGGCCGTTGCGCAGTACATCCCACCACCACTGATTCTGGTGCGGGTCGGCGACACCGACATGGTTGGGCACCAGGTCGACGATCAATCCCATTCCGCGACTGCGCACTTCGTCCGAGAGCGCCTTGAGGCCCGTCGGCCCGCCGAGCGCGGCCGATACCGTGGTCGGATCGGTGACGTCGTAACCGTGTGTCGATCCGTGCGCCGCGGTCAGGATCGGCGACAGGTAAAGGTGTGAGATGCCGAGCTGCTGCAGGTATTCGGCGATGGCGCGGGCATCGGCGAAGGTGAGCGCGTCGGGGCGCAACTGCAGCCGGTAGGTGCTGCGCACCGTACGGGCCCGCACGGGCGCGCGATGCAGCATGGTCAGTGGGTCGGTCACGTAGGTTTCGGTCATCGTCTCGTTCGGCGGCTAGGCGGTTCGGCGCAATACGAGCAGGCAGCGGCTGGCCACCGGCAGCGTCGTGGCGGCGGCGTACACCGCGTCGGCCGCGCCGGTCGGGGTCGAGCAATCAAGGGCGAGTGACCACTGCGCACCGAATTCCGGGCCGGGCAGCACGAAATCGATCGCCTCGTCGTGCGCATTGAAGCACAGCAGGAACGAGTCGTCGGTGATGCGCTCACCGCGCGGACCGGGTTCGGCGATGCCGTCGCCGTCGAGCAGGACGGCCAGGGATTTCCCGAAGCCGCTGTCCCAGTCGTCGTTGGTCATCTCGTTGCCCGCGGGCGCGAACCAGGCGATCTCACGCCGGTGACCCTGGTCGTCGCTCGGACCGGCGGCCAGGAATCGGCGCCGCCGGAAGATCGGGTGCTCGGTGCGCAGGGCGATCACGGTCCGGGTGAATTCGAGCAGGTCGGCATTCGACTCCGCCAGCGACCAGTCCATCCACGCCAGCGGCGAATCCTGGCAGTACACATTGTTGTTGCCGAGCTGGGTGCGGCCGATCTCGTCGCCGTGGGCGAGCATCGGCGTGCCCTGACTCAGAATCAGCGTGGCCAGCAGATTGCGTTGTTGACGAGCGCGCAGCGCGAGCACCCGCGGATCGTCGGTCTCACCTTCGACGCCACAGTTCCATGACCGGTTGTGGCTTTCGCCGTCCCGGTTGCCCTCGCCGTTGGCGTCGTTGTGTTTCTCGTTGTAGGACACCAGGTCTCGCAGCGTGAACCCGTCGTGCGCGGTGACGAAGTTGATGCTGGCACCCGGTCGGCGACCCGTCGACTCGTACAGATCCGACGACCCGGTGAGCCGAGAGGCGAACTCGCCCAACGTCGCAGGCTCGCCGCGCCAGTAATCACGCACCGTGTCACGGTATTTGCCGTTCCACTCGGTCCACAGACTGGGGAAGTTGCCCACCTGGTAGCCGCCCTCGCCGACGTCCCACGGTTCAGCGATGAGCTTGACCTGGCTCACCACCGGGTCCTGGTGGACCAGGTCGAAGAACGCGGAAAGCCGGTCCACATCGTGCAATTCGCGTGCCAGCGTCGCGGCGAGGTCGAAGCGGAAGCCGTCGACGTGCATGTCCAGAATCCAGTACCGCAGCGAGTCCATGATCAGCTGCAGGGTGTGCGGGTGCCGGACATTGAGGCTGTTGCCGGTGCCGGTGTAGTCCTTGTAGTGCTCGGGGTCGTCTTCTTCGAGGCGGTAGTAGGCGGCATTGTCGATCCCACGCAGGCTCAGCGTCGGCCCGTTGTGGTTGCCCTCGCCGGTGTGGTTGTAGACGACGTCGAGAATCACCTCGATGCCCTCGGCGTGCATCGCCCGCACCATCGCCTTGAACTCCGCCACCGCACCGTCGCCGCGGGGCCTGGCCGAATACTGGTTGTGCGGCGCGAGGTAGCCGATGCTGTTGTAGCCCCAGTAGTTTCGCAAACCCTGGTCGGTGAGCACGTGATCGTGGAAGAACTGGTGCACCGGCATGAGCTCGATCGCGGTGACCCCCAACGACTTCAGGTGCCCGATGATCGCTGGATGCGCCAGGCCCGCGTAGGTGCCGCGCAGATCCTCCGGGATGTCCGGGTGCGTCATCGTCAGGCCTTTGACGTGCGCCTCGTAGATCACCGTCTCGTGATAGGGCCGGTTCGGCGGCCGATCGGGACCCCAGTCGAAGAACGGGTTGATCACCACCCCGGTCATGGTGTGGCCCAATGAATCCAGGCCATAGGTATAGAGCGAGGGATCGTTGACGAACTCGCCGTCGAACGCCTTCCCGTACGGATCGAGCAGCAGTTTGCTGGGATCGCACCGCAGGCCGAGCTCGGGATCGTAGGGGCCGTGGATGCGAAAGCCGTAGCGCTGACCCGGCATGACGGCGGGCAGGTAGGCGTGCCAGACGTAACCGTCGACTTCGTCGAGATCGACGCGGGTCTCGGAGCCGTCCTTGGCGATCAGGCAGAGCTCGACCTTCGTGGCGACCTCGGAGAACACAGAGAAGTTCGTGCCACCGCCGTCGTAGGTCGCGCCGAGCGGATACGCGGTGCCCGGCCACACCTCGGGACGGTCGTTCGGGCTCGACATGCTACGACAGTAATGGAACCCCGCCACCCACCGCGCACGATGTGACCGGCACCGCTGCTCAGACGGCGTGCAACCGCCGGGCGGGAAGTGATAACTTGAACGGCGTTCAAGGCTGTCGTTTCGACGGCCCCGGGCGACGACGAGGAAACCTGTGGACCTGAGCCCCGAGCAGATCACCGCCCTCGATGCCGAACACGTCTGGCATCCCTACGGCGGATTCCCCGCCACCACCGAACCGCTGGTGGTGGCGAGCGCGGCGGGCACGCGACTCACCCTCGCCGACGGCCGCGAACTCGTCGACGGGATGAGCTCGTGGTGGGCTGCCGTGCACGGCTACTGCCACCCGGTCCTGGACGCGGCGCTACTCGCGCAATCGCAACGGATGAGTCACGTGATGTTCGGCGGGCTCACCCACGAACCGGCCACCCGCCTGGCTCAGTTGCTGGTCGAGATCACGCCCGCCGGCCTGGACAAGGTCTTCCTCTGCGATTCCGGCTCGGTATCGGTCGAGGTCGCGACGAAGATGTGCCTGCAGTACTGGCGCAGCGTCGGACGCCCGGCGAAGAACCGGCTGCTCACCTGGCGCGGGGGATACCACGGCGACACGTTCGCACCGATGAGCGTCTGCGATCCCGACGGCGGCATGCACTCGCTGTGGACCGACGTCCTCACCGAACAGATCTTCGCCCCCGCACCCCCGCGCGACTTCGAACCCGGCTACGTCGCCGAACTCGAACGCGCGGTCGCCACCCACCGCGACCAGCTGGCCGCGGTCATCGTCGAACCGGTCGTGCAGGGCGCGGGCGGCATGCGTTGGCACGACCCGCGCTATCTCACCGAACTGCGCCGGATCTGCGACGACAACGACGTCCTGCTCGTCTTCGACGAGATCGCCACCGGATTCGGCCGCACCGGCGAACTGTTCGCCGCCGACCACGCGGGCGTCGCTCCCGATGTGATGTGCGTCGGCAAGGCGTTGACCGGTGGCTATCTCACCTTGGCCGCCGCGCTGTGTACCTCACGCATCGCCGAGGCGATCAGCGCCGCGCACGGCGGGCTGATGCACGGGCCGACCTTCATGGGCAATCCACTGGCCTGTGCCGTGGCGGTCGCCTCGATCGAACTGCTGCTGTCGCGGGACTGGCGCGCGGAAGTGGCCCGGATCGAGGCCGAGCTGCGTGCGGGCCTCGCACCCCTCGCGGAACTGCCCGGCGTCGCCGAGGTTCGCGTGCTCGGCGCGATCGGCGTCGTCGAACTCGACGAACCCGTCGATATGCGCGCCGCTACCGACGCCGCGGTGAACGCGGGCGCTTGGCTGCGCCCGTTCCGCAACAACGTCTACACAATGCCCCCGTTCATCAGCACCTCCGCCGATATCGCCGTCATCACCGAGGCCGTGCGTGCGGCGGTGAAGGCTTCGGTCGCGTGACCGTGGCGGCTGCTCGGTTCGCCAGGAGTTCTCACCTCCTGAACGGTGTTCAAGTATGCTCCTCAACTGTGAGTACTGATCCGTTGAGCTGGTTGGACGAGCGTGCGGCCGAACGGGTCGACGCCGGGCTACGCAGGCAGCTGCGCGAGCGTGCCGCCGAGTCGCCCGCCATCGACCTCGCCTCCAACGACTACCTGGGCCTGCACCGGCACCCCGAGGTCGTCGAGGGTGCGATCGAGGCGGTGCGCCGCTGGGGAGCGGGCGCGACGGGCTCGCGCCTGGTCACCGGAACGACCACCGAGCACGCTCTCCTGGAACTCGAACTGGCCGAATTCGTCGGCGCCGAAACAGGATTGGTCTTCGCCACCGGTTACGCCGCCAACCTCGGCGTGGTCACCGCACTGTCCGGACGCGGCAGCTTCGTCGTCTCCGACGCGGGCTCGCACGCCTCACTGGTCGACGCGTGCAGGCTCTCCCGCGCACGAGTCGCGATCGCACCTCACCGCGATGTCGACGCGGTCGAACGACTGCTCGCCGAGCGCACCGAGGAGCGCGCGCTGGTCCTCACCGATTCGGTGTTCAGCGCCGACGGCGACCTCGCGCCGCTGGCCGATCTCCATCGCGTCACCCGCGAGAACGGCGCCGTCCTGATCGTCGACGAGGCCCATGGACTCGGTGTGCGCGGCGCGGGCGGCCGTGGTCTCGTGCACGAGCTGGGCCTGGCAGGCGAACCCGACCTCGTCGTCACCGCGACCCTGTCGAAGGCGTTCGCCGCCCAGGGCGGAGTCGTCCTGGCCGATGCCAGAATCCGCGCCCACCTCGTCGACGCCGCCCGCACCTTCATCTTCGATACCGGTCTGGCGCCCGCCGCGGTCGGCGCAGCCCGCGCCGCCCTGTCCCTGCTGCGCCGCGATCCTTCGATGGCCACCCGCGTCCTCGACCGCGCCGCCGACATCGCCCGGATCGCCGATGTCCCCGATCCCGATTCCGCGGTGGTCTCGGTCGTCCTCGGTGAAGCCCAGGTCGCGTTCGACGCCGCCCAGGCCTGCCGTGCCCGTGGTCTCGACGTCGGTTGCTTCCGCCCGCCGTCGGTCCCCGAAGGCACCTCGCGGCTGCGCCTCACCGCCCGGGCCGACCTCACCTCCGCCGAACTCGAGACGATCGCCGAGGTCCTCGGCGATGTCCTCGCATCGGCTCGCGGTAAGGAATCGGTGACGGTATGACCGTCCTGCTGATCAGCGGCACCTCGACCGACGTCGGCAAAACCGTCGTCACCGCGGCACTGGCCGCCGCCGCACAAGCCGCGGGCCGCACCGTCGCCGTCTGCAAACCCGCCCAGACCGGCATCGCCCCCGGCGAACCCGGCGACCTCGCCGAGATCACCCGCCTGACCGGGGTGACCCGCACCCTCGAACTCGCCCGCTACCCGGAACCGCTCGCCCCCGACACCGCCGCACGCCGCGCGGCCATGCCGCTACTGACGCTGAGCGACACCGTCGCCGCCGTCGAATCGCTCGTCGATGCCGACCTGGTACTGGTCGAAGGGGCGGGCGGACTGCTGGTGCGCATGGGGGAGTTCACCCTGCTCGACCTCGCGCAGAAGATCGGCGCACCCGTGCTGGTCGTCGCCGCGGCCGGACTCGGCACCCTCAACCACAGCGAACTCACCACGCGCACGCTCGCCGCGGCCGGTGTTCCGTGCGCCGGCCTGGTCATCGGCTCCTGGCCGACCGCCCCCGACCTCGCCGCGCAGTGCAATCGCGACGATCTTCCGCGAGTTACCCAGACCCCGGTGGTCGGCACTATCCCCGCGGGAGTGGGACAGTGGGACCGCGATCGCTTCACTGCGGCCGCGCCGGACTGGTTCACCACGGGTCTCTTGCTTGAAAACTGCCCTTGACCAGCCGATTTGACTTCGTGTTTGTCGGCACGTAACTTTATTCGAGTCAGAGCGACACGGACACCGACTCAGCCGCTAAGCGGTTCGAGACACGAGGTAGGACGTTGAGCGCCTGACTGATCATGTGTTCAGGGTTACATGCTTCGGGACTTGCTTCCGGGGGTAGCCTTGAGCTAAGTTTGAACTCTTGCCTCACCGAAACCCCTTCGAGAAGATGTCGGGTAGAAGTGTGTGCGTGTGTTCTTTGAGAACTCAATAGTGTGTCGATGAATGTCAGTGCCAATAATTATTATTGGTTCCAACTTCTCCGTACCCCCCGGTCGGTAGGAAGTTGGACATTTGAACAACAGCGAATCTTTTTGCTGGTGTTTGTTTTGCTAGGTTTTCGGACTCTAGTTTAGATATTTCTGATTGACCCTCTTCTGGGGGGTTGGTTAAGAGTCTTCAACGGAGAGTTTGATTCTGGCTCAGGACGAACGCTAGCGGCGTGCTTAACACATGCAAGTCGAGCGGTAAGGCCCT